>CAMCYT010000110.1 GCA_945885485.1 Prosthecobacter debontii | reverse complement strand
TTCACTGAAAGCCTCAGACCACGCGCCGGTGATGCTGGAGTTGAGTGTGCCCTGAAACTTCGTTTATCGCGTCAGAGCGCAGCGTGAAATAGAAAGTCATTCTGTGGTTCAGGCTTTTTTTTACCACGGAGAGAAGGAGGCAATGGAGGACACGGAGGAATGAATTTGAAATTTAAATTAAACTCTGCGTCCCCTCTGTGACCTCTGCTCCTCTGCGGTGAAAATATTTCACCTCATTCCATACCCAAAACTCTTCTTCAGCCACAGATCGATTCTATCCACGATGGCTCCGTAAGATTCCGCATCAAACGAGTGACCCGCTCCGGGAATCTCGATGAGCTTTTTCTCGCAGCGCGCCGCTTCAAATGCTTGCCGACTATCCGCAATCGGCACCACATCGTCTTCCGTTCCGTGAATCAGCAACCATGGGCAAAGCACACCAGACGCATCGGGCAACAGACTGCCTATCCCGTTCAGATCATCCACATAACTCTCGGAAAGCGGGCACTCCTCATCATCCCACATGAAACCTACACCCGGCACCACATCGCCAAATTCGCGCTTCACAAAACCTGCGGTATCGACCATCCCTGCCAACGAAATCAGGCATTGGATCGCCATCCCGCGAGATGCCGTTTTCACACCCACCGCCGCGCCCATGCTGTGACCGATATACGCGATCCGCTTTTCTTGCGGCACGGCCTTTAAAATCGACCACAAATCATCGACCTCTTTGGTGATGTTAGAATCCTCAAACTTCCCCTCGGAATCGCCGTTTCCGGAAAAAGAAAACCGAATACACGGCCAGCCCTTTTTCGCTAAACCTTTGGCAATCTCGATCAACAGCGGTCTATCCTTATTTCCAGTCACACCATGCCCCAACACCACCATCGCACCCAAATGAGTTCCCTGATGAAAATCAACATCGAGACGCTGACCTTGGCTATTTAAAATACGACTGCTGGTTTGCATGGTTTGGAATATTGGTAAAAAATGAATAGTGAAGCCTCATGACTCACCATTCTAATTTGATTATATTCATCATTTAAAATCCGCGTCCATCCGCGCTTCCTCTTATTCATAAATTTTCTCCGTTTCTTCCTGGGAAAGTCAGCTCAGCGACCACGGATTTATCCAAGTCTCCCAAACCGAGTTCCATGAGTTTCCGATACTGCGCTTCGGTCGCACGTGAGAGCGGTGTATCGACGCCGGCTGCATTTGCAATCGCGTTAGCGATTCCGCTATCCTTCGCGGCGTGCGATGCGGAGAAATAGCAATCATGTTCACGTGCCACCATGTCGTCGCCGTCCGTTTCCAAGACACGTGAGTTCGCACCGGTTTGGGCAAAAATTTCTCTGAGAATGTTTAAATCTAAACCAAGTGCAGCACCCAAGCCAAGCCCCTCCGCGAGACCCGCGGTGTTGATATTCATCACCATGTTAACCAAAGCCTTGATCCGCGCCGCATTTTCCACCGGCCCGACATAGCGCAGTGAAATCGACATGTCTTTTAGCAAAGATTCATGCGCTTTGAACGTCTCCTCTTCCCCACCAATCATCAGATATAACGTTCCCTGACGCGCTTGTGTGATCGATGATGCCATACTCGCCGCCAAAGTTTTCGCACCAACTTTTGCTGCTGCCTGCGCAGCTTTTATGTGCGCTTCCGGGCTCACCGTTGCGCAGTGAATGAACGTTTTTCCCTGCGCTCCTTTAAGCAAGGAATGATCGCCGGAAAAAATTTCCTCCATTGCCGCATCATCCGTCACCACCGTAAAAATCACATCTGCCGCCGCCGTGACATCCGCCAGACAAGTCATCGCCTTCGCTCCGATCTCATCAGCCATCGATTCCGCCACCTGATGAAAATGATCAAAAATCGCCGTCACCTCATAATTCATATCCGCCAGACGACGCGCCATATTCGCACCCATCCGCCCCACACCCACAAATCCTACTTTCGTTTTACTCATTGCTAGACAGGTAAAACCCTCAGCCCAAAACCCGCAACCTCAAAAGTATTCATCATTAAAAGTAGGGTCAGCACGCCGTATTGACCGATTTCAAAATCCCAAACTTACGATCACCCTAAAAGAAGTGAGCCCACCAGAAACGCTCATCCTCTAACTTCTATTCAAAGAGAATCACGGTCGTGTCCCGACTCTATCGGGGACCCTACCTTTAATCAATCATGGCTCACGCCATAAACTGCTTGATCGCGCCAGTCTGCGAGAGTTTTTTACGAGCCATCTCAAGATCGAGATCACCGTAGTGCTCCATCGGATTTCCGTGGGCGTTGAGCAGAGTGGTATACCAGTTGCCTAGAGTTTTGTGACCCTCGTTACCTAGGAATGGTAAGCGGATGTAGCGACCTGCGATATTTAGATTGCAGTTTTTTCCGGACATAATGATGAAGGGTGCTTCCGTGCCGATGCCGTGGTGGGTTTCTCCGTTCTCCGGGAAATACATGACCATGGTATTGTCAAACATCGTTCCTTTACCCTCAGGCGTGGCTTTAAGTTTCTCGACGATGGTTTTGACCTGATTCATGTGGCTGATGCGGATCTGTTCACGTGTCATCCAGGCAGGTACACCGCCGAAGGCTTCGTCGTGACCGAGCGGGTGGATACCAACACGATCGGTCTCGTTTCCGGGCAGACCGGTGATGGGAGTACCGAGATCGTCGATCGTGTAGGTGACGACATTGGTCAGGCCGGCCTTCATGGCGGCGATGAGCACGTCCGTCATAGCAGCCTGCTTCTCGGGTGTGCTGGCGTCTGGGCCGCCATTGTCATGCACGGGATCGAGCGTAGGCAGAAAGTCGGCAAGAGTTCTGGAAATGCTGATTAGCTTCTTGTTGCGTTCACGGATCTTATCGATCGATTCCACCTGTGCCTCCTGGCGTTTCACTTCGTGGCCCTTGAACCCGCTATCCTTCATACCTTCCTTGCCCTGCAAGAAGGCGAGCATGTCATTGTCAGAATTGACCGCGTCCGGGTTGAGGACGGATTTGAAAAGTTCGCTCCGCGCGGTATTCGGATCCGCGTAGCAGTAGTTTCGAGTTTGCGGCGCAGGGGCGGAGTATCCCGAGACGATGCCGGTGCGGCCGTCTGCAAATGACAGCTCCACGTGGCCGAATGGGGATGGGAAAAGCTTGGCGAGTTCGAAATCGATCGTGGTGCGCTTGATGGCGCTGAGGGTGTTTCGGTTAGATTTGAAACAGCCCATCACTGAGGAAAAGGAATAGTGAACGTTCTCGCTCATCTTGGCGGAAAGCCCCTGGAGGATGGTCATGTTTTCCTTGTGGTCATCCAGTCCACGCAACCACTTAGGCAGCTCGTGTTTACTCAGATCCGCCTCGAAGGGCTGCTTCGCGTCATCGAGCGCCTTGTCCTTTGCCGAGAGGTTCATTAGCGCGTTCTCGGAGGGGACGAGGCCGCTGGATTTGCGGATGAAGATGAAGCGTTTCGGTATACCCGTCCCCACACCGCTTGGAGCAGCGAAGAGCTGATTGAATGAGGGAGCCAGAGACATGGCACCGGCGCCGAGCGCCGAGGTTTTCAAAAAGTTTCTTCTGCTGAGCATAAGTCTAATTTTCTATTGGTTTGCGGTAAATGAATGAATCTGACGTTAGTAATGACACTATAACGGCATCAAAGCTACCTCCGTTTTCGATGTAGGCCTGCTCGGCATCAATAAGGGTTTTCGAATCGGAAAGGAATTCGTTGCGACCCATGAAGTATCGGAAGGCATGGCGGATGAACGATTGGCGCATTACACGGGATTTGGACAGGCGCTCAGCCAGATCGACGGCATCTTTGATATCCCCATCCAGGGACTTATCTCGGGTGCCGGCAAGATGCCCTGAAGATTCGACCTGAAGGGTCTTGTAAATATCGCGGAGATCTAACAAGTGGTTGCGATCCTTCGACTCATCGGGTCTTTTGGAGATAAGATGTTCGGGATATTCCAGATACTCTTCGGTCCGAAAACGGCCGAAGTCGTCATACATCTCGAATGTGTTACCGAGGGGGTTCATGCTTATGTGGCAGTGCCAGCAGTTTTTATTTTCGGTAGCCATGGCAAGACGACTGCGCAGAGTTTTGTTATGATCCTCCGGGATCTGGGCGTCGACGGTGATTGGCACGTCGGGAATGCTACCAGCCAAAAGTTTCTCCCTTACAAATTTGCCGCGATGAACCGGATCGGTCTCTGTGTTAAAAGCGTGAGCGATGAGCCAGGCGGGATGGGTCAGCATACCCTTGCGATTGGGGACTTTCGCCGGCTGGTTTGCCGACCAGTGCCAGTTGTCTTTACTATAGCCCCATAGCATCGCGACGTTCTCGCCGGTCATGAAATCAGAGCCGTAGCCTCTATACATATCGAAGGGCGCCGCATCCTTCTGGCCCTTATCCAGACGGGCAGTGATGGAGGTGAGGGATTTCTTGAAGAGCTTCAGGCCATCGCCCGAGCGGTTACCGGATTTAAGGTTGTCTGGGTTGATGCTACGCATCGGGTTCTTACGTAGGAAATCCGTGTGTCTAGCCAGTTCCTCGTAGTTGAAGTTTTGCCAGTCCTTGTCCTTGAAATATTCGTAGATGCGCTTGATGCGGTCGGAGGTGGCGGCCATCGCCTCATTGTTACCGTCATGGAACACGTAGAATTCCTCGGTGCCAATCAACTCCTCGAACACGTTCTTATCTTTCTCAAGGATGTGCTCCACGATTCGGTCGGCCTCGTTGACCACACGGTTGGTTGCCTGATCCAAGCGGTCGCCCCCAAAGCGTTTCTCGTCCTTGAAAATCTCCAGTGCCTTGGGATAACCGAAGAACTCACGGAAGAAACGCAGCTCGCGGATGGGCATGTCTGTTGAGTTTTCAGCCCAGCTTTTATCCTCCAGAACGGGATCGATGAGCGACCGCACGTTGCGCTTGGCGAGCAGGCGTTCGACCTCGCGCTTGTAGTCCTCGCGCGTGTTGAGTCGTCCGCTACCGGCGGCGGCCACCAACTCTGCGTCCGGACTCTGGTCAGTCAGAGCGTAGGCGATGGCGTAGCTGGCATCACGGGGTGACATCATGCGTCGTCCGTGTTTGTCCGGTTCACCGGCACCGAGCTCGCTGCGGTAAGCGAATTCAGAGGAAAGCAGGATGGTCTGAATCAGCTTCTGCACCGCTTTGCGCTGGCCGAGCTTATCGACATAGGATCGGGTCAACTCGACGTAATCCGCATTTTCCTCAGAAGTGGGCTCGCGCTCGAGCATCAGCAACGAAAGCTGGCTGGCCAGTTTGGTGAGAACATCAGGACTTGGCGGGCCAGCATCTTTTCGCTCTTTCGCGAAGGACTGCTGCCAGTCGTCGACGCAAGTCTCGATTAGGGTATTGTAGTGGTAGCCCTTTTTACGGTGTTTCTGAATAGCCTCATGAATAGCCGCCATTTCATCATCTGCGAGCGGTTTGTAGTCGATCTTCTTGTGCCTCTTGAGCTGCTCCACGGCGATCCCGCGGAAGTCCGGTACATATTCCCTGAGAAGCGCCATGCGACTCTGGATGGTGCGCTCGTGATCCCCACGATAGAACCACACACGCTCGCAGTAGGCACGGAACTCATCGTCGCTCATGCTTGCGAACTTGGAATCGGTCAGAGTGTGATAAACAAGCGGAGCCGCGCCCAAACTTTCTAACATGTTCGTCGAAACATTCATCGGTGCCTTTTTATATTTCTCTCCCTCCTTCAGTTCCGGCAGCGGCTGGAGCACGACGGGCACGAAGGTGGGCAACATCGCCTTATTGAGGTCGCCGTAAAGTTCCTCGCAGAGACGTTCGATATGGCTCTGAAGGAATGCGCGGCGCGAGGTGATGGTGGCCGTATGAGCTTCCTCCATTGCGATGATTTCCATGATCGCAGGCAAGTATTTACCCTTACTCTTGGGCACCTGAACGTCGGTGATAAATTTGGATACATCCTGCGCGTTGGTCAGCATGCTGGAGAGGTGGCCGCCTGTTAGATCCTCGTTCGCGTAGTAACGTACGCCCACAGTCTTGGGCAGTAGAAAAGGGTTGGCCAAGGATACGCCCTGCAGCTTCTTGCTGCCGACGACGCTGAATTTCTTACCCTTGTCTCCTATGGTCGTTTGATTTCCCAGAATGCGCTGGAACTTGGCATTGAAGATAAACTCGCTGATTAGCCAGCGGCGATCCGTGGTGTAGGCGGGCACATCCTTGTATTCGCCAGAGAAGAGCTTTTGGTGATCAATGTAGTTTCCGTATTCGGGCTTCTGCAATTTACCTTCCAGGGTCGAGGCTTCGTAAACGCCCAGTTCCTTGGAAATGACAGCCAAGAGCGCTTTCCGCTCCTCCTCGCTTGGCTGCTTCTTCTCTTTCGGCGGCATGTGCTGAAAGTAGATCTGCTCCTGCATCCGGTTTAAAAGATCCAAACGCTTTGGCTTTTCCAGACCAGAGAGCTTATCCAATTGAATGTCACCCTTCTGCATCTCCTCGTCGTGACAGTTATAACAGTAGCGATCCAATATAGCCTCCGCATTCTCCGGAACCTCAAAAACATGCGCCGAGGCTAATTTCTCGTCCGCCACCGCTAATTCAGCGATGGAAATTTGCAAAATCGCGGTAAACCCCGCAGCGAAGAATCGGACGCTTTTCATGAAATGAGTGGGAGTTTTTTGATGTGTGTATGCTTTATCTCACACATTGGAAAATGGAATTTGCACCTTACGCTAGATTTATAGCCCCTTCTATCATCGCCGCACCCATTCCGAATTATTTTCGTAAGCATCACATACCTCCAACTTTTGTTAAAGCAGCCGAAATCCAATTGAAAGAGTCCCTCGGCCATGGGACTGCGGCAGGTGTTGCCGGTGCAAACAAAGAGCACATGCTTCGGGTGGGACATCACTGAGGAGCATGCCACCATGTCGGCAGCACGACAAACCGCAATGGCGGCGGACGGTAATTTCCGGGTGCGGGGCGCTGTGGATTCGGGCATTGCCGAACAGATGCGGGTTGACATTAGGGGGGCTGTAAGAAATGTTCGCAAGTATGCCAGACTTTGGATTCACCCACCTGTCGCCGCCTCACAAGTGCTTGTTAAGGCAGTGCTTGCGTCCTGTTGTGTGTTGGATGAGCCGCCTTGAGCTAGGCGGGATAAGTCTTGGTGCCGGCGTGTGGTGCCTAGCATTGCTGGCCATGGCGTGGATGAGCCCGGCCGCGAGTGCGGCGGTCCCCGCAAGTCCTTCTAAATGTTATGCCGCCGCGCTCAGCGCCACGGCCACCAATGCGACGGTTGAAATTTATTGGAATGACAACTCGACCAATGAGACGCAATGGAAGATCCAATACAGCACGAACAACTGGGCCACATCCAGTTCGGTATTGGTGAATAGTGGAGCTTCTTCCACCTCCACCGGGGCGATCAGTTATCCATGGCCATTGGCCGCATTGAACACGTCCTACCGGTTCAGGGTGGTGGCCGTCAATGCATCGGGTTCCTCTGGGGTCTCGAACGTGGCCACGGTGGGGACCTTTAACTTTGGAGCTCCTTTGAAATTCAGTGCCACTGCGGTGGACCCATTCAATGTGATCATGAGCTGGGAGGAGGTCTCCACGGCGGAATCCGGCTTTGCCCTGGAATACAAGATCGGAAACGGGGTCTGGGAATATTTCGGGAGCACAGGCGCCAATGCCATCATCGTCGATCCCATCAACCTGATTCATCCGCTGGAAAGTTATGCGTTTCGCGTTAGAGCCTTCAAAGGCGGCGCACCTGCAACTCCGGATTCCCCGGCGGATGCGAACGTCTCCGCCTATTCCAATGTGGTGACCTTGACTACCGCAGCCTACCCTCTGTCGGCCGCCATGGTCCCCTGCCAAACAGCAGTCAACCTGTCATGGCCGAACATCCTGAATGAGTCGGGCTATCAGATTCTCTACAAAGAGGCGTCGGAGACTGAATATCAGGATTACGGGCTTTTGTCCGCGAATGTCAGCGACTGTAAAGTGACCCTGCCTGCGGACGCGGCCACCAAGAGCTATTCCTTTATTGTTAGACCTTATGTGGTTGTGTCCGGTAATGACGCCAACCTGATGGGGGAGTCCGCCGTGGCCAGCGCCACCGTGGATGTGCCGGCAGAGATGACCAGCACCTCCGGCAGCTCCGGCACGCCGGGGAGTCCATTTTCACACTCGTTCATCCATGTTTCGGCCGCCACGATCAGTTCTAGGACGCTGACCGGGATCCCGACAGGGCTAGTTTTTAACAGCACCTCCGGCGTGCTGAGCGGGGTCTATCCGACGGTGGGGA
>CAMCYT010000109.1 GCA_945885485.1 Prosthecobacter debontii | reverse complement strand
ATGCTCGTAAATGCGGAGGATACCGTTGGAGGTCGGTTGGGTATCGGTTTCGCGCAGGAGTTTTTGACGTTCCAACATGACGGCTAGAATGTAGCGGGTGTTTTCGGTGTGTTCTAGATCGTCCTCGACGAGTTTTTTGAGGAGTTCTTCCGCGCTTTGTTTTGTGACGACGGGTTGATTTTCGTTATTAATGACCATTTGGAATTTGGTGCGCCATGAAGAGAAGGGAGCTTCGTCTTCGGGTGAGCGTCCCTCCCATGCGGATTCGCAAAAATCTTTTCTAACATATCCTGATGATTCTGGATCTGGGAAGAGAGCGGTGACGATGGGTTGGTCTTCTGTGAAAGGAGTTTGGGTGATGTTGCATTCGCGGCTGCGGTTGCGAACATGCCATGATTCTTGGAGTGCCATGGGGTTATGGGATTAGTTGTTGAAGTTGATTAAATTTTTAAGTGACTGATAGATGGGCCTTCCAGTGATGCGTCTATGATACAGGTAGAGACCGAGACTGGCGAAGAGAGCGTTAGGAAACCAAGCCGCAACTGCAGGAGAGAGGGATCCGGATTCACCAAGAGTTAGGGTAATGGTTGAGATGAAAAGCATCATTACGGAGAGGACGACGGCGAGAAAGATTCCGCTGCCGCCTCCACGGCGTGAAAAGTGGATGGACAGTGGAACGGCGAGCAAGACGGTGACAAGGCAAGTAATGGGTAGAGCCCAACGATAGTGCCAATGAGTAAGATAAGAGGGAAGGTTGGAGGTCATTTGTTTAGCGAGGGGTGAGATGAGCCATGATTTGAGTTCAGGGATGCCAAGGTATTCGACGCTGAGACCGGGTTTGATAATTTGAGAGGGAGTTTCTTTCCACGTATCTTTGATCAATGGTTCTTCGAGTTGTTCGTAAATAGGTGCTTCTCCAGATTTGAAGTAGCTAATGAGAGGATTGTGTAATGTCCAGGTACGTTTGAATTTGTCGTATTTAGCTAATTTACTTTCGATTCGAGTATTGATGGATCGGTCGGGATTGATCGTGGTGATTTCAATATTTTTGAGAGGTTCGCCTTTAAGGAAGTTTTCCGGAAAGGTTCCGACCATCCAAAGTCGGTCTGAGTTAGGAGCGCGGAAAAGTACGTTTTTCGCTTCGATGATGGGTCGGTCTTGGGCGATTGAAATAATATCATCGCGGTTTCCTTCGGCATGTGGAGCCCATTGGTAGTTGAGTCCGAGGAGTAAAATACTGCACCAGGCACCAGCGAAAATGAGAGGAAGAGATAAGCGGAGGATGCTCGTTCCGCTTTGGACCATAGCGATGATTTCGTTGCTTTTAGATAATTTGCCGAGGCAGTAGATATTTGCGAGCAGGAGGGAGTAGGGTAAAACAATGATAAGGATGGCGGGTGAGCGCAAAATGTAAAAATTCACAACGCTGGTGAATATATTTTTTGCGCCCGAAAAGTCGCTGAGGTTGTTTTCTAGATCGAGTAGTATCCAGAGGGAGAGCAAGCTGGTTAGGCAGATGGCGAAAATTCCCAGGAATTGTTTTGAAAGATATCGATCAAAAGTGTTTCCAAGAATATAAGTCCAACTGGCGATGGCTGGCATGAAGCATAGCGCTAACAGAATGTATGGTCTGAGTTGGGTGGTGAGCAGGTGAGAGTCTGGAAAGCCATTCAGATATTCGGCGACCAATTTTTTCTCCATGGGAAATAGAATGGCAGCAGCCAACAAGCCAAGCAGGGTAAAGATGATAGGTAGTAACCAGCGAGGAGCGTTCAGCATGATAGGTGGATGAAGGTTTGGGCTTGCGGGGTTAGCTGTCGAGATTTGAAGTCTGGAGATATGGGAGTTCGGTGGGATTAATCTTCCCAAATCATGTGCTTTAAGCGGAGTTGGCGGGCGCGGTCAGCAGCGTCCTTTGTTCGAGGTCCACCGAACGAGGCGATTTTTTCTGCTATTGAGATAGCTGCCGGCCAGCGCTCGGTGTTTTCCAAGATGGTAAGGGCGCGGAAGCCGCTGCGTTCGAACCATTCCCATTCAGGGGGGGCTGGATCGACTGGGCGATCAAGAACGGAGAAATAAGCTGCTAGGGCATCTCCTAAACGGGTTTGGCCTGGATTATCTGGATCCGGGAGTTTTTCGAGTGTGAGTCCGCGAAGATATTGTATATGGAAATATTGAGCGGGTTTATTGACGGAGATTTCGACGAGTTGATTGTAAATCTCGAGTGCTTTGAGGAGGTTTTCTGGATTGGTATCTCCGCGTGCATAGATGGCCTCTGAGAGAAGTAGTCCTGTGGGTAGGCGTGAGGGATCGTCAGGAGAAACTTTTTGATAGGCATCTGTTAGAGATTTGATGGCGAGATCAATTTGATTAAGGTCTATGTTCAAACGGGCTTTTTCGAGAATAGCCATAGATCTGAGAGGGCCGTCGATTGCAATGGCTTGATCGAAGAGTTTGAGTGCTTCTTCGCGAGATTGGGTCGTAGCGCCAAGGGCGGCTGATCTTGCGGCGAGGAGAAATGCAGCTTGAGAGCGTTGGGTGCCTAGTTTTGATTTGGCTATTTTTTCGAAGACGATGCGTGCTTGGTTGTAGCTTTTTGAGCGGAAAAGAGATTTCCCTAGAATCATCAGGGCTTCTGCTTCTTGTGGGGTGCCGGGGAATTTTTCGACGATATGATTAGCAAGAGCGATTGTTTGTTCGGGTTGATTTAGTGCATCAAGAAGGCGGAGTTCGGTGATGGCGATGTGTGATTTTTTTTCCTCAGTTAGAGTGATTTCTGTGGATTTGATGATATCGAGTTGGGCTCGTGCCAGAGAGAGGTCGGGTGGTGTGGAATTGATAGCTGCCTCGATGATGGCAATGCGTGCTTCGATAGCGCGAGTGTGGTTGGGGTGTTCGGTAAGAAATGTATCCAGAGAGAGTTTGGCTTTTTCAGGGTCGCGAAGGGTGAGTGCTTTTTCTAGATTGAGCTCGATGTTTAGTTTCTCTTCGATGGCTGGATCTTCGTGTTTGATGGTGAGGGATTCGCGATTGGATTCGTTCAGGCGGATGAGAGCGGAGTTGATTAGGGAGTTGTTGCGGTTTTCTTGAGAAAGCAGATTTGCGGCTTCATCGAAGAGTGAGATTGCTAGGTCTTTTTCACCTTGTTCGAAGGCAATTTTTGCATCGAGAAAAGTCGCTTCTCCTTTGATAAGAGCGGACTTCGTCGTTTGGCGGAGAGAATCGAGAAGGGCAAATGCCTGTTCGGGTTCGTTAGCTTCAAGTTGCCATTTTGCGAGTTCGAATAGTGATTTTGGTGCGAGGAAGTGGTGAGGTGCCAGCAAAAGAATGCGTTGCATGAGCAGGCGTGCTTCAATTTTTGCAGCAGGGTTGTTGATACGATGAAGGCCGATGGCACGTGCGTGCATAGAGAACACAACAAGGTCATCCAGTTCGCTTGATTCTATAGGTAAGGCGGCTGCAGCAGTGGCAGCTTCGGTGTTAATTAGGCCAGTTGAGGGAGGGAGTGTAGCTGGAATCCATTCATTTAACTGAACGAGAGTGGGATGATCTGTGGTTATGATTTGTTCGGGTAGCCAGTCGATAATTCTATGAAAAATAGGATTGAGCGCGGTGGTTTGCGGATGATCTTGGATAAATGTGAGGAGGAATTGGGTGGCGATGGCTGGTTTGTTCTGGGCAGCAATAGCATCGGCTTTACCGATAGCAGCTAGACCGTAGCGGGCAGTGGATTGGCCATCTGGTTTTGCGATAAGATCGGCAAAAATAATTTCAGCAGCAGCAGCATCGCCTGCTTTTAGAGTCAGAGTGGCATCCAGAAATTTAGCAGCTGGGATTAAATTTTTCGGGATTTCTTTGGCTTTTATGAAATGGCTGCGTGCTTGATCATATTCTCCGAGATCGATAAGAATTTCCGCTTGGTGGAAGGCAGCATCGATGCGGTCGGAGGATTTTGGAGATGAATCAAGGAGGTTGAGAATTTTTAGAGATTTATCGGGCTGGCCAAGTGAGAGATAAAGGCTGGCCGAAGTAAGAGCGGCTTCCCGGATAAAAGGGTGGGTGGGTTGTTCGGCGATGATGGCTAGCGATTCAGCGGCATCATTGAATCTTCCAGAACCAGCGAGAGCCAAACCTCTCCAAAAAGGGGTTTCCGGCAAATTTGCAACTGTGGGTTGATCGAGAAGTGTGAGGGCTTTAGTCGGTTGGTTGCTGCGGATGAAACTTTCCGCTAGCATGATGAGAATTTCCGCGCGGGCATCTGGTGTGAGATTAGCTTGCTCGGCAGCGGATTTTAATTTCGAGGTCGCGACGTCCCAAAGATCATTTTCCATGGCGTGCTTGGCAGCAGCAATGCTCTGTTCGATCATATCATCTGCGCGTGCGAGATGTGCCGTAAGGATAACTAAAGTGATGACAGAGGTGAATTTCACTAGGAGGAGAATGAATCACGGATTTCTGACATGGAAGAAAGAAGATAGGAAATTGGGAGATTGGGGGTGTGTTGATTATAATTTTAAATCTCGCCACCATCTAAATCTCTTGGTAGGTCTCTTTGAAACATAATTACAGATATGAAGTTCTTATATGTCACATTGGCTTTGGCGGGCTTATTGAGCTCTTGTAAGGTAAATCCTCCGCTTGATCCTTCAACCTTCAAGCCCTCTATGAAATTTTGCCCGAAAAAGGATTTTTACAATCATCCGACATCTTGTGAATCATGTGAGGTTCCTGTGACTGTGAGCTCGAAATGAACTGTAGGTTTAGGCCTTGTATTGATCTCCACGATGGCAAAGTGAAGCAAATCGTGGGTGGTAGCCTCCGCGATCATGGTCCCGGACCGAGGGAGAATTTCGTTTCTGATAAGTCCCCAGCGTGGTTTGCGGAGAAATTCCGTCAGGATGGACTGTTTGGTGGGCATGTGATTATGCTGGGAAAAGGTAATGAGCAGGCAGCGAGAGAAGCGCTTACGGCTTGGCCGGACGGGATGCAGTTGGGAGGTGGGATTTCTGTGGAAAATGCCAGTCAATGGCTGGAAGCAGGAGCGAGTCATGTGATCGTGACATCTGCTTTATTTGATTCCGAAGGACGATTTCTCCAGAGTGCGTTGGAGGAGTTGACTCGTGAAGTGGGCAAGGAGCGGTTAGTCATTGATCTGTCTTGTCGCCGAACGATGGATGGTTGGAGGGTGGCGATGAATCGCTGGCAGACGCTTACCGAATTGGAAATTTCCGCGCAGACACTGGATGGGCTGTGGCCGTATTGTGATGAGTTTTTGGTTCATGCGGCAGATGTCGAAGGTCTTTGTGGCGGTGTGGATGAGGAATTAGTGAGTTTTTTGGGAGGATGGGGAAAATGTCCAGTAACCTACGCGGGCGGAGCGGCGACGATGGATGACGTGCGTTTGGTCGATGAACTTGGAAAAGGCTTGGTTGATGTGACGGTGGGTAGTGCGTTGGATTTATTTGGCGGCAGTGGGATATGTTATGGGGAACTAGTTGCCATGAGTGGAACTTGATCGATTCCCCACGAAAATCACGATGATTGCTTGTCAAATGAGCGCGAATTTCTAGGGTTTGCGCACCCCGCCCCCAAGAAAAACGGTGGCGACTCTAATTTTATGAATACGAAAGCACTTACCACCGCTGCAAACGAATCCCGTGGCCTCGCCATGGATGCCGTCCACGCCTGTAACTCCGGACACCTTGGTCTCCCGCTCGGCTGTGCCGAAATTGGCGCGGTCCTCTTCGGTGAAGCCATGAATTTCAATCCCGATGCGCCGCGTTGGTTGAACCGCGATCGTTTCATCCTCTCGGCCGGCCATGGTTCGATGTTTCTCTATAGCTGGTTGCATCTCTCGGGTTATGCGGTATCGAAAAACGACGTCGCCTCTTTCCGTAAACTGCATTCCATCACACCGGGTCATCCTGAGTTTCATGAAACCCCAGGTGTCGAAGCGACGACTGGTCCACTCGGCCAAGGCATCGCCAACGCAGTTGGATTCGCGATTTCTGGAAAGCGCGCTGCTGCGATTTACAACACCGCCGAGCACACGCTTTTCAATCATCACATCATCGCTCTTCACGGAGATGGCTGCCTTCAAGAGGGTGTTGCTAAAGAAGCGATCGCTTTCGCCGGTCACAACGGCCTCGATAACCTCATCCTCATTTATGATAGCAACGACGTCACGCTTGATGCGATGGCGGAGCTGACTCAGAGCGAGAACGCTAAACAATACTTCGAATCCCAAGGTTGGGACGCTGTGGTGATTAACGGACATGATTTTGCTGTCATCCAGCAAGCCATCGCCAAGGCAAAAACCAATGACAACGGGAAACCGAAAGTGATCATCGCGAAAACGGAGATCGGCCGAGGCATTCCAGAAGTTGCAGGTTCCGCCAAAGCGCACGGCGAAGGAGGTGCGAAATTCATCGAAGCCGCACGTGCCGGTTTAGGTCTTCCTGCTGACGAACACTTCTTCGTTTCTGCAGAGACTCAAGCGTTTTTCAACCAGCGCAGACAAGAGCTCATCGTCCAGTTCAATGCATGGCAGGCAACTTACGACGCATGGTCGAAAGTCAATCCTGAGCTTTCGAAACAACTCACCGAAGGCATTGCGCTCGCGACCCCATCAAATCTATCCGACAGCATTCCGGCTTTCCCAGCCGATTATAAAGACGCAACCCGTTCCGCTGGCGCGAAAGTCATCAACGATGTTGCAAAAGCCATGCCGCAATTTCTAACAGGTAGCGCGGACCTTTTCGGATCGACCAAAAACTATCTCAACGGCGCAGGTGATTTCTCTGCTAAGAATCCTGCCGGACGCAACATCTGGTTCGGTATTCGCGAACATGCGATGGGAGCGATCTGCAACGGTATCGCTTACGATGGTCTCTTCCGTGCAAGCGGCGCGACGTTCTGCGTGTTCGCGGATTACGTTCGTCCTGCGATCCGTTTGGCCTCTCTCTCAAAACTACCAACCACTTTTATCTTCACGCACGATTCCGTCGGTGTCGGCGAAGACGGCCCAACTCACCAACCGGTTGAAACGGTTAGCGGCTTGCGCGTGATTCCGGGTCTCGATGTGATCCGCCCAGGCGATCCGGAGGAAACAGCTGGCGCCTTCATCGCAACGATGAACCGCACCGATGGTCCAACCGCTCTCATCCTGACCCGTCAAGCGATCCCAACGATGAACCATCTTTCCGTTCAAGAGCGTCGTGATGGCGTGCTTCGCGGTGCTTATGTGGCTGTGAAAGAGACGGGTGAGTTGAAAACTATCCTCATCGGCACAGGTTCCGAGTTACAACATTGCGTCGAGGCTGCTAAGCAACTTGGTGACGGTGTTCGCGTGGTTTCCATGCCTTGCGTTGAGCGCTTTGAAAGACAATCCACTGAGTATAAAGAGGGTGTTTTACCGAAATCCTGCACCAAGCGGGTTTCTATCGAAGCCGGTGTCACTGACTTCTGGTGGAAATACGTCGGCACCGAAGGCAAGGCCCTCGGCATCGATCGTTTCGGCATCAGCGCACCTGGCGATGTTGTCATGAAAGAACTCGGCATGACAGCCGCAGATGTTGTCGCTGCCACCAAGTAAGCGGATAATCTGTGTTATTAGTTAAATGTTATGAGTTATTAGGGGTTAAATACTCCTTATATCTTTTAACCAATAACGAATAACCACCTAAAATCCGCATTGTTAACTGCGGATTTTAGGATCATCGGGACTGCGGATTTTTTGTTTTATCCCGTAACTTTCTTGTCAGAACGAAGGATTCGTCACACGTTGTGGTTATCGTGAAAGTCGGATTACTGCTTAACCCGAAAAAAGCTGGTGGGTTGAAAACTCTGCTGGCGCTTAGAGCTGCGCTTGAGCAGCGAGGATGCGAATGTATTTTGGATCGCGAAACAGCCGGGCTTGCCGGTGAAGTTTCAGAGATCGATGCGAGCACTTTTGCAGATCACGTTGATATCGCAGCCGTGCTCGGAGGCGATGGCACGATGATGCATGCCGTGGCACGCTTGGGAGTGTTTGAGAAACCTGTCGCCGGAATAAACATCGGCACACTTGGTTTTCTAACAACTTGCACCGATCGCGAAATCGATGAGTTTGCCGATGCCGTTGCAACGGGAAGCTATCGCACCAGTGTGCGGATGTTGTTAGATGCTAGAGTCATTCGGAAATCGGGTGCGGTTGAAACCTATCATGGTTTGAACGAAGTCACGATGGCACGCGGTGAAACTGGGCGCTTGGTCACCTTGATTGCGAAAGTCGATGGTGAGTGGCTGAATCGTTACCGCGCTGACGGCTTGATCGTTGCAACGCCTACCGGATC
>CAMCYT010000108.1 GCA_945885485.1 Prosthecobacter debontii | reverse complement strand
ACAAGGACGAGGAGTTCATCGACCTCGCCCTCCACTCCCAGAAAATGGGAATGAAAATCATGTTGGTATTGGAAATGCCCAGTGAGCTCGATCTCATTCTCGAGCGCTCACGCAAGATCGGCGTCCTACCCAACCTCGGCATCCGCATCAGACTTTCCACCAAAGGCTCCGGCCACTGGCAAGAATCCGCAGGCGATAAATCCGTTTTCGGTCTCAACGCCGCGCAAGTCATCAATGTGGTCGACTCCCTCAAAGCCAGCGGTCACCTGCCTTGTCTGAAAATGCTGCACTATCATCAAGGCAGCCAGATTCCTAACATCGCCGCCATCCGCGAAGGTGCTACCGAAGCAGTACGCATTTATTGCGATCTCGTCAAAGAAGGTGCACCCATGGGAGTGCTCGATATGGGCGGCGGCATGGCCGTTGACTACGATGGCTCACACACCAACTTCGCTTCATCCTGCAACTACTCCATCCAAGAATACTGCACCGACATTGTCGAGGTCATCGGACAGCAATGCGATCGTGTCGGCGTCGCACATCCCAATCTCATTTCTGAATCCGGTCGCGCCGTCGTTTCCTATTACTCAGTGCTGGTGTTCAACATCCTCGACGTGACCTCCGCGCAGACCACGGATAAGGAACCCGAGATGCCGGAAAAAGCTCCGCAAAACCTCGCGAACCTTTTCCACGTCAATAAAACCCTCAGCAAAAAGAACCTCCAAGAGGCAATGAATGATGCGGTGTATTACCGCGATCAAGTCCGCGCCATGTTCCTTTACGGCGCAGCAACCCTCCGCGAGCGCGGACTTGCCGAGGCATGGTATTGGCACATTCTCACCCGCATTTCTAACATGATCTCCGACATGGACGATGTGCCGGAGGATCTCGTCGAACTCTCAAACGGCCTCGCAGATTTCTATTACGGAAACTTTTCTCTGTTCCAATCCCTCCCCGACTCATGGGCGATTGACCAACTTTTCCCCATCCTACCCATCCACCGCCTCAACGAGAAACCCAAGCACCGCGCGGTTCTCGCTGACATCACCTGCGACTGCGATGGCAAGATCGACCGATTCATTGATAAAGAAGACGTCGCGAAAATCCTCCTGCTCCACGAACTTAAGTCCGATGAGCCTTACTACATCGGTATTTTCCTCGTCGGTGCCTATCAGGAAACTCTCGGCGATCTGCACAATCTCCTCGGCGATACCAACGTTGTCGGTGTCCATCTCGAAAATGGTAAACCCGTCTACACCCACGAAGTCGAGGGCGACACCGTGGCGGACGTGCTCTCCTACGTCGAGTTCGACCCTAAAGAACTTGTCTCGAAATTCCGCAATTTCGCTGAAAAAGCCGTCACCGACGGCCGCATTTCGCCGAAAGAGCGCAAGGAAATCATGGATCTCTATCGCGATGGCCTTGGTGGATATACGTATTTTGAGAGTTAATAAAAAACTCGTAGAGTACCAGTAGCGCTCGGGACAAACAGTGCTATGATTCGGAATGTCTTTTAAAATGCTGATCCAAACCATTCCTTATCTCCTGCTGGCATTGCTTGTGATCGCCATCCTCATTCCCGCCTGCGCTCCAAATTTCAACACCGCAGCGCGTACCAAGGAATACAAAACTGTCCTCACAAAAAGCCAAGACGCCGCGCCAGGAAATGAAGAATCACTCAACGCCTTCACCACATTTCTTCAAAAAATCGACGATCAAGCTTACGTCGAATCCAACGCTGCTAAGGTTTACGCACCAGATGCTTATTTGAACGACACACTTGTTACTCACCACGGAGTTGAGCAGATCAAAGCCTATTTCCTCAATACAGCAGAAACCATGACTCAATACCAAATCACGGTGGATGACATGGTTTCATCTGGAAACGATCACTACGTCCGCTGGACTATGGTTTTCGCCGCACCGAAATTAAATGGCGGAAAACCCGTCGAATCCGTGGGCATGAGCCACGTCCGCTTCAACTCCATCGGCCAAGTCATCATGCATCAAGATTTCTGGGATTCCGGCACGAACATTTACGGACAACTCCCCGTGCTCGGCGGAGTCATCGAATCCATTCGCAAACGCTTCGAAAAATAATTTTCAGAAACCATGACTCCACGCATCAAAGCATTCACAACCATGATCGGCCACTGGTGGGATTCTGACTACCGCGCTCCCGGCGATCCAGATCCATCGACCCTTCCCGACAAGATCGATTGGCAACGCACCATACCGTTTATTTTTTTGCACATCGGTTGCTTCGCCGTGATTTGGGTCGGTATCAGCCCCATCGCGGTCATTGCTGCGGTCGCGCTTTATTTCATCCGCATGTTCGCGATCACCGGTTTCTACCATCGCTACTTCGCGCATCGCTCTTACAAAACCTCACGAGCCTTCCAGCTCATTCTCGCCGTAGTCGGCAACACCTCCATGCAACGCGGCTCGCTATGGTGGGCCGCCACACATCGCCATCACCACAAGCATTCCGACGAAGAAGAAGATATCCACTCCCCACGCATCAGCGGCTTTGTCTGGTCACACATCGGTTGGCTAACATCGAAACGTAATTTCCCCACCAACTACAAAGCCATCCCCGACCTCGTGAAATTTCCCGAACTGGTCTGGCTGAACCGCTTCGACCAAGTTGTACCCATCGCCTTCGGCATCGTCATGCTAGCCATCGGTTGGGCACTCGAAACATTTGCCCCATCCTTAGGCACCACGATGTGGCAGTTCTTCGTATGGACATTCTTTATTACCACCACCGTACTGCTCCACGGCACTTTATTCATCAACTCCCTCGCTCACGTCTGGGGAAAACGCCGCTTCAATACCGAGGACGATTCACGCAACAATTTCTTCCTCGCCCTCATAACCCTAGGCGAAGGTTGGCACAACAACCACCACCGCTTCCCGCACTCCACCCGCCAAGGTTTCCTCCCTCACGAGATCGACCCCACATACTACATCCTGAAACTCCTCTCCATATTTGGTTTAGTATGGGATCTCCGACCCGTTCCAAAGGCCGTCATCGAAGAGGCAAAATCTCTAAAAAATTCCTAACCACAGAGACGCAGAGAACACAGAGGCAAGAATTTAATCAAAACCACCTCTGTGTTCTCTGTGCTCTCCGTGGTCAAAATCTTCACCTATAAGATCTAACAAATATTCATTATTCATTTTGCAGAAGAAAATCGCCATCATCGGAACAGGCATCTCCGGGCTCGCCTGCGCGCACTTCTTGCATCGGAATTTCAACGTCACCCTGTTTGAAAAAGACCGCCGCATCGGAGGACATTCCAACACGGTAACCGTTAAGGAAAACGGCAAGCACCTCCCGCTAGATACCGGCTTCATGGTTTACAACGAAGTCACCTATCCGCACCTCACCCGCCTATTCAAAGAACTCGAAGTCGAAACCAAACCCACGGAGATGTCGTTTTCCGTGCAACACATTCCAGCTGATGTGGAGTTCAATGGTGGTTCGCTCAACCTGCTCTTCGCTCAACGCAAAAACCTGTTCCGCGCTCGCTACTGGAAAATGCTGCTCCAGATCAATCGCTTCAACAAAGAGACAGTAGAAGAACTCGCGAACCCTCAATACGGAGATCTCTCACTCGCCGATTATGTGAAAGCCCGCGGCTACGGAGAAGATTTTTTAAATTGGTATCTCTCCCCCATGGCCGCCGCGGTCTGGTCGTCTCCACCAGAACGGATCAACGATTTCCCCGCTCGAACTCTCATGCGCTTCTGGCACAACCACGGCTTCCTCGGTCTCGATACCCAGCACCCATGGCGTACTGTGGTTGATGGCTCTCGCCAATACGTCGAAAAAATCATCACTCCTTTTAAAACCCAAATCGTAACGGAAAATCCTGTCCGCACTGTATCCGCAGAAAATAAAGTCACTCTCGCTGATGGAAGCTCGCAGCATTTTGACCAAATCATCTTTGCCTCGCATGGAGATCAATCGCTAAAACTCCTAGAATCTCCTACTCCACTCGAAAGCGATATTCTCTGTCATTTTAACTATCAACCCAACAGAGCTGTCGTCCACACCGATCCCCGTTACATGCCGCAAACCAAGCGCGCTTGGGCCTCGTGGAACTACCGTATCGAACCCTCTGGAAAACACTCCACGCATTATTGGATGAACAGCCTCCAAGGCGTCTCGGAAAACGAAAACTACTTCGTTTCCATCAATCCTCCGGGCGAAATCGCTCCGGAAAAAATCCATCACGAACTCGAATACGAGCATCCCGTCTTCAGTAGCGCAGCGATCAAAGCCCAAGATCGCATTCCAGATCTCAACTTCGACGGCAACCACACCAACCGTTTCTACTGTGGCGCATGGCAGAGATATGGCTTTCACGAGGATGGCATCTGGTCTGCTCACCGCCTTTGCGAACAAATCCTCAACCAAGACCCGTGGCGGCAAGTGGACCGCGCGAGTCCAGTTCTCCCGATAAAGTCGGGACTCGCGCTCAATTCCGAAATCCCAGCATGATCAACGGAAATTCCATCTATGAATGCAACGTTACCCACACCCGCATCTCCCCAAAAAAGCACGCCTTCCAATACCGAGTATTCATGCTCGCCATCGATCTCGATTCTTTTCCTAACGTCCCCCTGCTTTCCCAAAATCGCTTCAACCTCTTCTCCATCGATAACCGCGATCATATCAACACCGACCCGGAAAAAACTATCCGACAAAATCTCACCACATGGCTTTCGGAAAAAGACACCGCAATTCCAGCCGATGCAAAAATCATTCTGATCACTTTCCCCCGCGTGCTCGGTTACTCGTTCAACCCAGTTTCTTTCTACTACATCTACCGTAATACAGGCGAACCCATCACCGCCGTCGCTGAGGTCACCAACACCTATCGAGAAATGAAACTCTTCCCCCTAGGTGAACCCAACACCGAAGACAGCTTCAACCACACCGTCGCAAAAAACTTTTACGTATCCCCCTTCTCCGATCCGAACGATACCTTTCACTTCCGCGTTGGGCAACCTTCTGAAAACTGGACGGTCCACATCGACAACCTCACCGACGTCAAACCCACACTCCTCTCCGCCATCCGTGGTGACCAACACAAACTCACCGCTTCACGTCTCGCATGGTTTGCCGTAAAATATCCTCTCATCTCGCTCTCCATCATCTTCCGCATCCACCTCCACGCCATCCTCCTCTTCCTGAAACAAATCCCCCACTTCTCAAAATCCACACCTATAAAAACTTTAAATTCTAAACTCTAAATCTCAAATCTCTGCGCTCTCCGTGCCTCTGTGGTCAAATACTTCGCAAGACACATCCAACTTCCAAATCACTAAACATAATCTGTATGGAACAGTCCTCATCACAATCCGAACCTTGCGATCCTTTGCGTCCTTCGCGGCTTCCTGCCCCTCGTAGCCTTGGCGAAGTGGGGTGCGGTGAAAAAAACTCTTCCATCACCCTACCCGAACGCATCGTCCTCTCCCTCTTCCGCAAATTCACCTCCGGCGGACTCTCCCTCACCTACCCCGACGGCCAAAGCCTCCACTTCGGCGAAGCAGGCGCGCCCATCACCGCCCGCATCACCCTCAGCGATCGCGAGGAGTTTTTCAAACGCTGCATGTTCTACGGCAACATCGGCATGGGCGAGGCCTACACCGATGGCATCTGGGACACCCCTGACATCGCCGCTGTCATTTCATGGTTCGCGCTCAACATGAATTCCATCCAAGGCGATGACACCGATTCCTCCACTCTCCCTGGCGTCAACTTCCTCAAAATCGTCAACTGGTTCCGCCACCTAAAACGTTCTAACACCATCGAAACCTCGCGACGCAATATCGCCGAGCACTACGATCTCGGAAATGAGTTCTATTCGCTCTGGCTCGATGAAACGATGACCTACTCCTCCGCAAAATTCACACCGGAAACCCAAACCCTCGCCCAAGCCCAGACCGAAAAATACGACGCGCTCTGCCGCAAGCTCCAACTCAAACCCACCGATCACGTTCTCGAAATCGGCTGCGGTTGGGGTGGTTTCTCTCATCACGCTGCAGAAAAATTCGGCTGCAAAGTCAGCGCCGTCACCATCTCCGAAGCCCAAGCAGCTTACGCCCGCGCCCGCATCGAAAAAGCCGGTCTCTCTCACCTCGTTGAAATTCGCATTCAAGATTACCGACTCATCACCGGCAAATATGACAAAATCGTCTCCATCGAAATGCTCGAAGCCGTCGGCCACAAATTCCATGAATCCTTCTTCGCGAAATGCCACGAAGTCCTCGCACCTCAGGGCTTACTCGCCGTGCAATACATCACGGTTCCTGATTGCCGTTATAAATCTCTGACAAAAGGCGTCGATTGGATCCAAAAAGTCATTTTCCCTGGATCACTCCTGCTTTCCGTCGGACGAGTCAACGAAGTCATCAACAAAACCAGCAACCTCTTCATCTACCACTTGGAAGACCTCGGACTAGACTACGCCCGTACCCTCAACACCTGGCACGAAACCTTTAACGCCAAACTCGATCAAATCCGCCCCCTCGGTTTCGACACCCCGTTCATCCGCACTTGGAACTACTACCTCAAATACTGCCAAGCCGGCTTCGCCACCCGCAACATCTCCGTAGTACAAGCCGTCTACACCCGACCGAATAATTTAAAAATTTAAATTGTAAGTTTTAAACCTCAATCAAAACGACGAACTACGCAGAATAACTCCAACTTCTGGTCTCTGGTCTCTAACATCTTCAAGTAATGACCCTCAACCCAGAGAGCCGCTTCTACCGTTGGGTCGTTCGCCCCATCGTGAACCAGCTCAAGCAAGGCACCTCTCCTGAGAAACTCTCCTGGAGCGTTTCCCTCGGCGTCACTCTCGGCATTTTTCCCATCATGGGCAGTACCTCCATCGTGTGCGTTATCATCGGGCATTTATTTAGACTCAACCAACCCATCCTCCACCTTTTTAAAACCTTCACCTATCCGCTCCAACTCGCGCTCATTCTCGTCTACATCCGCCTCGGCCAAATGTCCAACGGTGTCCCCCTCATCAAGTTCTCCATCCCCCAACTGATCGGACAGTTCAAAAACGATCCCGCCCAATTCGCCAGCGACTTCGGCATGGCCGCCCTCTACGGCATCGAGGCATGGGCGATCAGTGCCATCTTTCTTATTCCTATCCTGTATATCATCTCTCTTCCCATACTTAAAAAGCTTCTCTTGAAACTGGGACATTCCGCAACATTGCGCGAGAAGCATGAGAAAGCCTAGTGTTTGAATTGTCATCAAAACCATTTTCCTTGCCGTGCAGATCCCTCTCCTTAAGTTTGCACCAATGAAAATCATGAACGAAAAAAGACACGGCATCTTGATGGCTCTCGCTGGAGTAGTAGCGCTTGTCGCCAGCGGTTGCACCGAGCCGGAAGAGAAAAAAGTAACAACCGAAAAAGAATCGCCCAAAATCGAAGAGCCGCTCAAAGTTCTGATCGTCACCGGTGGTTGCTGCCACGATTACGAATTCCAGTCCGCCGCTATGATGGCGGGGATTCCCAAACACGCGAAGGTCGATATTAATTTGGTCAACGAAGGTAAAGGCACCGACGCGCAGATCCCGCTTTATGACGATCCGAATTGGGCGAAGCCTTATGATGTTGTCATCCACAACGAATGTTTCGCCAATACCAAGGACGAAGCTTACATTCGTAAAATCACCGAGGCCCATAAAGCCGGCACACCGGCAGTGGTGGTGCATTGCGCGATGCACACCTACCGCTCAGCACAGATCGATGATTGGCGTGAGTTTCTCGGAGTGACCAGCAAGCAACATGAGCATCAGAGCAAATACCCAGTGAAAGTCATGGCGGCCGATCACCCTGTGATGAAGGACTTTCCAACCGACTGGGTCACACCCATGGATGAGCTCTACATCATCACCAAGGTCTGGCCAAAAACCACGGCGCTCGCCACTTCAAAGAGTGAGAAAACCGGCGAAGAGTATCCGGTCATCTGGGTCAACGATTTCCACGGCACCCGAGTCTTCGGCACCACCTACGGACACACCAACGAAACATTCAGCGATCCGGTTTTCATCAAATTGCTAGCCGACGCCGTGGTATGGGCGGCTGAGAAAAAATAGAAAATCCTCAGAATTTTGATGAATCTGAATCCATCCAATGGCAGGCCTTCAGCTCGTTAAGGATCAAAAGGTATTCTCCACCAAGTTCATTCCGCGTGAGCTTCACCTGCACTCTCACATATTTATCTGACTCTAGAGGCACCAATTTACCATCATCTACCTCTTGATTCTTTTCTTTGAGATCGAATGCAGCAGTCAACCGCTGACCTTCATGACTCATTA
>CAMCYT010000107.1 GCA_945885485.1 Prosthecobacter debontii | reverse complement strand
TGCTTAGGTTCTTGGCGAAGAACCTGTTCGATTTCTTCAAGTGCCTCGGCGTAGCTTTCCTGATCCATCATCACTTCGGCGCGGGCGTAGCGGATTTTTTTACGGAAATCCACATTAGGGAACTTCATAAGGTTATCGAGCTCCGTCATCGCAGCACCGAAGTTTTTGGAAACGCGATCCACTTTCACGGAGCCAAGTGCAGCAATGAGATGGACTTCGCTGCCTTCGTATTCGGCTGCCTCTGCGACTTTGCGATACCAGGCTCGGGCGGTGGGGAGAGCGCCTTTACGGAACGCAAGATCGGCATAAGCGATTTTCAGTTCGGCATCTTGTGATGAGCTGAACGTGCCTTCGGCTTGGCGCGACCAGATAGTGAGTTCTTTGATGAGGTTTTCAGCTTCATCGCTACGATCGGTTTCGATGGATTTTTCTAACAACCAGAAAGCGTAGTTAACCGGAAGCGAGCGCAGAACTGCGGCGAGCTGATCGGTGTGGGCGAGGTAGAGCTGCCAAGCGGATTCGAAATTTCCTGTGGCGAATTCGGCGTTAGATTTGTAAATCGGGTAGGCTGGGTTGGATTCATCGACGGGGATTTCCACCGCGCCAACTTTACCTGCGGCAAGACTGGCGGTTTTGCGGAGATTAGCTAAAATTTCAGTAAGTTTAGCATCGGCTGGAGCGCGTGCGGCGATGGATTGGGTTCCACAGCGAGCCAAGGTCATAGCGAGTGAAGTGTTGCCATCTTCTAACGATTTAGCGGCGATTTTTGCAAATGCATCCGCTCCAGCGCAAGAACGCGGATCTTCCATTGCGACTGCGGCAGACCATAGACCGGCGGCGATGGATTGGAGTTGGGCTGAGCGATTCGCAGTGGCGGCATCATTGATGACGCGTAGAGCGAGTTGTTCGTAGCCCTGTTTTTTGGGATATGCGCCGACGGGTCCTTTTTCGTTAAAGAGAGAGTACACAGATTGGCGTAACGAATCTGACCAACTCGGAAGTTTGGCAACAGAACCAAGACCAACAATCGTGTAAGCGTTAGGTGCTTTTGCGGCGCGATCGAGGACGGTTTTAAATGCCGCTTCGACAACTGCTGGATCCGCATTTGCCGGAAGTTCGAGAAGCTCGCGGGAGATGGCTAAAGTTGAATCACTGGGGGCGGTTGGATCAGTGGCATTATCCTTAGGCTTTTTAGGTTGTTCGGGCGCTTTGGGAGCGGCGGCGAGTTCAGGTCGCTCTTTTGTGAGGGCCTTGAATTCTTCATCGGAAATGAGGTAAGGAACAATCTTACGGTTTTTAGCGAACGGAACCTGAAGGTTGATGATGGCTTGAGCTTGATCAGCGGGTAAAGTTTTGAGCGCAGCGATGATGGGCGCGGCTTTATCAGCGCGACTGGGATTTACGAATGTGGCGAAAACACCGGAATCGCCAGCGGAGAAATGCATCCAGCCACGAGCTACGGTTATGGAGCCCTCGTATGGAGAGGCCGCGATAAGCTGCTTAGAGGCCTGCAAAGGAGCATCCACCATTTCATCGGTCAGCGGACGTTTTGAGTTGAGAAGCTCTGCCGATTTCGCGACAAACGGCACAGCTTGAATGACCCATTCAAGCCTTGCCTTAACGATGGGGCTGATGTTTTTCGCGGCAACGAGTGCTTTGAGTTCGGTGAGAAGTTGAGGTTGCTGGTAAGTGTAGGATTCGAGATCTGCTAGGAGAGCTGTTAGAATCGGTTCATAGGCTTCGCGTGATTCATCGCTTTGGTAAATCGCGGTTAGCCACTTTGCCATGGAGCTGAGATCCTTGCGCTCGCTGGCTTTGGCAAAAAACCATGCATCGAACTGACGGTTATTACCAAAGGAACGAAGACGAAGGCCTTCCTCACGCATCAGAAGATAGGCGGATTCAGCATCGCCGAGGTGGTTGATAAGCAAGCGGTAGCAGCTTGGAGCTGCGATTGAGGCAGTAGCTGCATCGAGATCCCCAAGTTTGAGAAGCTTGCGATATAAACTGACCGCTTGCCGCCATTCACCAGCGTACTCGGCGGATCGTCCGGCAAGGAAAAGAAATTTTGCGGATTCCGCCGCTTTTTCTGCAAGCCATGGTTTGGTGGCAGCGAAAGCGGTAGCCGAGCGATTTTCCGTTAGGCCGAGCTCGAGGATTTCGGAAACGGCTGCTTCGGTTTGGGTCGGAGCAGCTTTGAAGGTCTTGATACGGTCGTCCAGAGGAGCTGCCGTAACCCAACCTAAAGTGAGTGATATGGAGAGAATGCGTAACATCAAAGATGTGGTTTTATGTGTTTTGAAAGTCATTTTTTCTCTCCCTCCAGTCTGTCCAATTCGAGTTGGTCTTCCAAATTCAGCATGTTCTCTTGGGAGAGTTGTCCGCGGGCGAAGGCGGCCCATTCGCTTTCGGGGAAGTCGTAGGTGAGGCGCTTGAAGTGCGAGTAAGCAGCCATGGGCTGCCTTATGTTTTGGTAGCACATGCCCGACCAATACATGGCTTGGGCTCGGATGGTTGGTCCATCGTATGAGGCTTCGTCAACGACGCGTTTGAATGCATCAATGGCTTCCGGGTTTTTTGAGGCGCGCATGAAAGATTGGCCGGCGCGGAGGCCGGCTTGGCCGGCGAGAGGATCGGTAGGGAAACGCTGCTGAAGGCGACCGAAGATCTGAGCGGTTTTGAGATATTCCGCGATGGCCAGTTTGTTCAGAGCCGTACCCTCGAAGGCCGCGTCTTTGTCGTCAGGGCCTTTTTCTAACAGTGGCTTGGCTTTTGCTTCGTATTCGGAGGCCTTTTTCAGGAAATGTGTGCCGAGGCGAGCCATGGAAACGGCGAGGTATTCCGAGTCAGGGTATTTGTAGGCGAGTTTGACATATTCCTGAGCGGCGATGTCCGGTTCTTTCAGGCGCTCGTAGATCGTGGCGATCTGGTATTGAGCTTTGGAAGCGTGAAGAGTTTCGGAGTAACTGCCGGTGACGTTGAGGAAACGGGTAAGCGCTGCGCGGTAACGGGTTTCCTTGGTATCCGCGTCTGTCGCCGCATCGGCTTCCTCCATGGTGAGGCTAGCTAACAGATATTCGGCGTGAGCGCGGGTGGATGCATCTTTGAACTGATCCATTGCGCTGGAGAGAAGTTGTTTCGCGGTTTGATAATCGAGTTCGGCGAGTTTGTTTTCACCGAGTTTGCGGCGGCGTTTGGCAACTTCAAGATACGCCTCGGCTAACGAGAACTGTGTGCGCATGGCCATTTCCGGATCTTCGTATTTTTTCGAGAACGGCTCGATGGTACCATCGGCGCCTTTGCTCACGCTGACGGATTGGATTTCAGTTTTCAGGCCATTAGTATCGGTGTAGCGGGCGGCAACTGTATCGCCGTAGGTGACGGGGAAACCGCTGATGCGGACATCGTAGGGAGCGGGAGCGCTACCTTCCGGAATAGGTGCGGGTTTAGCATCTGCGTAGGCGAGTGGGTAGGAACCTTTGAAAATACCAGAGTGTGGGCCAGTCTCGTTGAGGACGAGGGCGTGCTTGGCTCCAGATTTCGCTTGGGTCAGAACACTGATTGAATCAGACGCATCGGTGAGATCAGCACCAAGATCAACGACGCGGAGGTTGAGATTTTCACCGACGTATGCGGCAGTCATGTTGGAGCGATGATCTTCCGCCATGAGATCGAAGGCGGGATGAGTGATGGCTTTGGTGGTAGCGGTCGCCCATTTCTCAGTGCCATCTGGAGCAGTGTAGCGGAAGCCGAGATAAATATTTTCGCCAGGGCGGACAACGAGGCCTTTGAGAACAAAATCCACTTTTTCCGAATCATCGAGAGAATCTCGGGTGGCCTTTGCGAGTTCGTAACGTTCTTGAGAGTTAAGCGCGCCTTGAGTTGGGAGAACACCAGGGATGAGAGGAACGGAAACGAAGAATCGATCCATTTCTGGATTTTTACCAAAAGGCGAGATGGCTTCACTCTGGTAGATAGGAAGAAGAGGGATATTCTGCCATTGTCCCCCATCACCGGGCCTGATGCCGAGATGAGCCTCTAACAGAATTGTTCCTGGGGCATCTTTGTTGAAACCATCTCCAGTGCTGTCGGCGGCTTTACGACCCTGATCTGTCTGAGCATAAACTTCGATATTAGAAGATACGCCAAGCGCCATTTGAGGAGCAATGATTTCCAAGGATAAGGGCCGGCCGAGGGCGGATTGGAAGCCGCCTTCGGGAGGCTCAGTGCTGAGCAGCAAAGTTTGATTGAGCTTCCAGGTGGCGCGAATGGATTCTGCAGCGGGATCTGAGCGATCGTCCATGAGATGCTCAAAGCCATGATGCAGAGTTGAGGCAATCCCCTTCTCCGTGATCGGCGTAGCAATAGAGTGAGTGAGGCGGATTTGAGGTTCTACGAAAGCGGCATGGCTAATGGTGGCGACGCGTGGAGTTGGAACGCCAGGACGGTTGTTTTCCTGATCCATATAACGAGCGGTAATCATGCCGCCTTCCGGGACCTGGATTTCATCTGCCTTTTTGGATGCGCTAGCGACAGGAGTGACGACGAGTCTAAAAATACCTGTGGAATCACCCGTTTCGATAGCCTCGAAATCTTTGCTTCCATTAGAAGTTTCGAGAGAGACTTTCACTTTATCAGGTTTGACCGTGGAGTCCATGTCGGCATCGTGGATGGCGAGGGAAAGAGGTTTACCGTGAAGGAAGCGAATAAGTTTTTCATAATATGGCTCATCCTTCTTGCTGCGGCTGCTGAAGCGCGGTTCCATATCGGCAAACTCAGCGCGGGCATCGGTGAATGACACAGTAAGGAAACGTTCGTGACGCTCGCGGGTTTTGGTAACGAAGCGATCATCGACGTAACGGACGGAAATTTTATCTCCTGTTAGGATTTCCAAAGTGTCGTTTTTTCCGAGTTCGGCGAAGTCGCTGGTGACGGGAAGGATTTTTGAGCCGTCGGCTTTCGTGAGAGCGAGTTTATTCAGAGCAGGAGCGGTGCCTTCATGTTCGACCATCACCAGGCGGATAAGACGTGCGCGGGAATTTTTATCAAATTTGATACTAAACTCGGAGGAGTCGGCATTGGCGGCAATAGTCGCTGCGCCGTTTCGCTGATCGATGAGGGACACTGGGAACGAGCTGGGATCGAACAGAGAATCCGGGCAATCGGTGAGTTGTTCTGGACTCGTCAGGTTGGCGCGAAGTTTGACTTCACGACCGAAACCGATGTTAGAAAGCCAGCCGGTGGCCCAGATTTCGATTTTGTGGATACCGGGGCGGAGGTTGATTTCGCCTTCGAGTTTAGGCTTGTCTTTGGAGGTGATGATCTTGCCGTTGACAGCGATGAGAAACTGGGCGGGCTCGGCTTGTTGCTTCCCATCAGCAGGTATTTTAGGTTCGGCGGGGATTTTTCCAAGATCGAGGGCGAAGCGGCGAGTGACTTCTTCTTTTTCGTAGAAGTAAGCTTGGAATCGGACGACGACTGCGGGATTGGGATAGGGTCCGCGCATCCATTTCACATCCTTGAGAATGGATAATGGCAAGGCATCGGTCACTCCAGTGACGGATGTAGCAATGGCCATATCCGGCACATTAGCTAGCCAGCCTGTGTTCATGTGCTGGAGAAGCTGCTCGAGTTCATAGACTGAACGCGCGCCGTAATGGGCTTTGTTTGGTTCTTCATTGACGACAGTGACCGATGGTTTCCATGGATCGGCGACGGCAATTTTGGAAGTCGGGTGAGTGCCGACCGTGGTCCAATCGGTAGGATTCATCGCGGTTTGGATGATGAATTTTTTGAGCTTCGCCCCGGGTTCGCGAGCATTGATGGTGAGTACGCCGAGAGGGAGGTTGTCGTTGAGATCGACGGTGAAATCAGGCATGGCGCCTTTGGTTGGGACGGGACGCCACGCGGGATATTCCGACGGGCTGATGACCATGTTCGGTGTGCGGCCTGGTTCGGAGTTTTGTGCGAAGGCACTGGCTTGCGCGCCTGTGGTCGGGATACGACCTTCGAATACGCCTGAGTGTGTGGTGGTTTCTTTGAGAGTCACGCGGGAAACGGAATCGCCGCTGGATGCGCTGACACTCACACTCACTTCATCGACGGCTGGGGTGCGGCTACGATCGGGATCGGTAACTCGGACGTGGATGGGATTGCCGGGTTTGACGATGGTGGCGATGTGTTTTTCGTGATCGATTTTTGCCTCTCCCGAAGCGATGCGGGCTTTGGCGGCGGTCTCGGTTATTACTCTGCCTTCGATTTCGTTCATGACGAGTTGCATGTCGGCGCTGCGTTGTTCCGCCTCGGTAAGGAGTTTACGAGCGGAAGACATGAGCATGGCATCAGATGCAATCGTGATGGGGCCTCCGCGCTTTTCATCGAGATTGTTCATCTTCTTGCGGAAGCTCTCGGAGTAAGCGTAGAAGACTTCATCGTCTCCGATGACTTGAAGGATGCCATCGCCAGCAGCAGGTGCGCCGAGTGCGGTTGGGACTTCTCCGCGGAATTTGGTTTTCTCATCCCCGAACTGGCGGAGGAAAAACGTTTCCTTATCGCCGGAGACTGCCCAGACGATAACTTCGATTTCGGTGCCTGCGCCGGAGACAGCGAGAGTGGGATCGCTGAGGGTGACTTTTAAACGCTCTCCTGGGACGATATTCTTCTGAGTTGAGGAAGAACCAAGCTCGACCTCGGTGGCTTCCATGAGTTTTTGACGCTTGAGTTGGATTTTTCCTAACAGAATGCGTGAATCGGAATGGTTGGAATCGCGGGCGAGGATCGAATCGACATCGTCTTTGGCGTCGTCGAAATCCTCGCGGTCGAAATAGACTTCCGCGCGGGCGAAGCGTACTTCCGTCCAAATTTCCGGGACGCGTTCCAATTCGAGATCGGTTAGGGTTTGAAGAGCCGCATCGTAGTTTTTGGCGATACGCTCGGCGCGGACGCGGCGGAGTGAAGCCTGGTGGCGGATGGGAAGCTCGGCGTAGGCGGGATTCTTGCTAGTGCGGGTGTAGATGTCGTGGGCTTGGGGGAGCTGGCCGCGTTGGAGGGCGATGTCGCCGTAGGCAAGTTCGACGGAGGCTTTTTCGTTAGCTGTTAGAGGCGAGTTTGCTTCGCCGGCCCAGTTAATGAGTGATTTGACGAGAAACTCTTGGCGGACGTCATCGCGGCTGAAAATGGAGCGTTGCAGTGTCCACATGAGGAACGGGATGGAAAGCTCGCGGTGAGAGGTGACAAAGGCGTCCCAATGCGTATCGAGAAGTTTCCATGCGCTATCCTCGTTGCCGGATATCCATTCCGCTTGGGCTTGATAGATGGGATAAGCGGGGTGGGTTGGCGGCACGGGAATAACGATGAGCCCGAGTTTCATAGCCGCCTTGCCGCGAATGGATTTGAGACGTGGGACATCGGAATCCGCTTTAAACCAAGTGTGGCCGCCGGCGTGACGCTCGATCACGCCCAAGCCGTCGTTAGCTAAGCTGTAGGAGACAGAGGGGTTGGTTTCGAGCGAGGACTCAGCCAAGGTCAGCACGGCGGGAAGCGGGCGGTGATGGAGTGCTGTGACGCGCCAGAGGAAGCTGGAGCTGCGAAGAAAATCAGCAGGAACGTTGCGTTTCGATAGGGCTGCGAATATGCGGTTAGCGAACTGTTCGGTAGACTCGATGATGAGACGTTTATCGATAAGATCCACAAGTAGCTTGTATAGTTTCTCATCGGCGAAGGCTTCGTCTGAAATCGCGGAGACATTTGCTAAGTTCTTGATTTCATAAAATACGGGAGATTTGCGTATACCCTCGGCCGCATTGTTAAGCGCGGCGATAGTGGTGGCGGCATCGGCTTCCTTGGGGAGTTCATCGAGACTCTTGAAGATCAGAGCTGGATTGGCAGCATCGAGCCAAGTGATTTGACCCGGAGTCATCGCATCCTTCTTGAACCAATCGCGCGCGCCATGCTGAACGATAGACGGCAAGCCCACCCAAGCCGGCGATTTGAACAGTTCCTGCATGAGTTTGATTTGCTCAGCGTTGTTCTCGGGGAACTGCATGTTGATCCATGCCATTGTTAACCATGGTTCGATTTTTCCCTGCGCCAATCGTTCCGCCACGGCGGCACGCAGCGCTGGCTCGAACTGATGAGGTGCGTAGAAATCCTTCTTTTGCTGCTTCATCTGATCCACGGTGCCATAGAGACCGGCAAGGCGCGGGAACCATGGTGAATATGTTGAGAAAGAGATGCCCTTAATGCGCTGATCACGTTCGACAGATCCTGTGGCATCCTCGACTCCGGCGGCGATCGCATCGCGCACCATGTTCTGAGCTTCTGAGTTCGCATCCTTCAGAAGTTCTGGCACGACTTCAGGAGTCAATTTCAAGACAGCCGCCAAGCGCGAACGTACGGCGAGAGTTTTCGGTTCGGCTGACTTATAATCCGCCCACAGATTCCGGAAAGCTGCAA
>CAMCYT010000106.1 GCA_945885485.1 Prosthecobacter debontii | reverse complement strand
CCAAAAGTATGTGACAGGAAAGAGGCCGACGAGGGCGTCGGCGCTCCCAGTGGGCTAAGGCGTTCTTTTTAGCTTTCCTCCAGCATCCTGCGTCTCCGCTCCTTGTTCCATGCAGCGAGGACGCGCGTGAGGAGTAAAGCGGAAAGAATTGTCACGGCTAATTCGAAAAGGGGTTCGTTGCCACGGGGTTTTTCTCCGACGATGAATTTTGCGGCATCGGGTAAGTTGAAGAGGCCTCTGCCGAAGCTTATGAGTGCTAATGCGCCCGCACCCATGACGCCGTGCCAGAGCATTTTGATGGAGAAAATTCCGCAGATGATGATGGCACCGCCGAGAGTGAGAGAGCCAACCAGCAATGCCATGGCTGGATCTTTATCAAGACGCGACATACCAAGGATGCCGATGGCGATGATCGCCACGCCGATGATGAATATGTAGACGCGAATCATGGGCGAAGTAACCAAGAGATATGCGGAGTGTAGAGATCCGGCTCTAACAGGAATGAATCATGTCCTTTGTCGGAGTGCACTGTGATGTGCATGGAATCGACTTTGGTGGATTCGAGATGCTGGACGAGTTCGGATTGTTCCTCTGGGTAAAAACAGAAATCCGAATCGATGGAGAAAACTAACCATTTCTGGCTATTGCGCGCGCAGCGTTCGAAGAGTTCTTGTGGAGTTTCCGCATCGCCTTCGAAGAGGGCATCGAAGCGTGACCATAGATCGATGATACGGAGGTAGGTGTTCGCGTCGAAGCGCTTCACAAATTTTTTCCCCTGATGCAGCATGTAGCTCTGGAACTGGTCGCGAACCCGATACCATGCCAACACATCGTCTGCTTGGATCACATCCTGGCGCGCACGTTTTTCGATGGAGTCCAAGTGAACGAAGGTTTTGTGAGAAATCATCCGCGCGAGTGCGAGGCCATACAATGGCGGGCTCGCATCGTAGAAATCGCCGCCGTTGAAATTCGGATCGTTTTCAATCGCGAGGATTTGTTCGAAGAGAATTAGCCGATTCAGTACGGTGGTTTTGAAACCGGCGGCGATGCTGACGACATTACGGACGCGATTCGGTAAACGTGTGGCGAAGGTTAGTGCGACCAGACCGCCGACCGATGGGCCGACGAGGGCGTGTAGGGTTTGGATGCCGAAAGAATCGATCAGCAGCGCGACGGCATTGACCTGATCTGCTGCGGAGACGGATGGGAATTTCGAACCCCAGGGTTTCTGGGTTTGCGGATTGATCGAGGCCGGGCCGGTGGAGCCGTAGCAGCCGCCGAGGTAGTTTGGGCAGATCACAAAGAACCGATCCGTATCAATCGCTTTTCCGGGGCCAATCATGTCTTCCCACCAACCTTGATGAAGTTCGGGTTGCCAGAGTTCGCCGACTTCGGGGATTTCCGGATTGAATCCAACCACGTGGTGCGAGCCAGAGAGCGCATGGAAAATCAGAATGGCGTTGGAGCGGTCCGCATTCAGGGTTCCCCAGGTTTCATAGGCAATCCGGATCGCAGGCAACGACGAACCATCGCGAAGCGCGAAAGTCTTCTTATGGTCAAAAAAGTGGGTGCTGGTCTCAGCGGGCATGCGGGGATTGTGAACATCGAAACGGGATCGTCAAACATGCATTAAAGCAGTGCCGAGTGGGAAGTGCCGAGTGATCAGTGTGTGAGTGGGACCGCCGACTGTGTCGGGGCGCGATTGGAGTCGCACGGTCTTGGAGGCTCAACTCTGTGCTCCAAGCTCTCCGCTCTAAGCTTTTTTCAGCGAACCCGTGGAGTCGCCGAAGCGGGGTTCTTTGACTCCGAACTCATCTAGCATGCGGAGGTAGAGGTTGGAGAGCGGGACGTCTTCGCCGAGGTCGACGTGGCGACCGGGTTTGAAGGCTCCGCCGCCATGGCCTGCGAGGAGAATGGGGAGATCGTTGTGGTTGTGGCGATCGCCATCGGAGAGACAGCCGCCGTAAACGATCATGGAGTTGTGGAGCAGTGACTTACCATCGACGTCCTCGGTGTTTTTGAGTTTATCTAAGAAGTAGGAAAGCTGCTGCAAGTAGAAGGTATCAATCTTGGCGATTTTATCGAGGTTATCTTGATTGCCTTTGTGGTGGGAGATGTTGTGGTGGCCGTCGTTGACACCGATCTCTGCGAAAGATCTGTTAGAACCATCGTGCGCCATGAGGAAGGTGGAAATGCGGGTGGTGTCGGTTTTGAAGGCGAGAACCATCATATCGAGCATGAGGCGGAGATGTTCGCCGTATGAATCGGGTTTGCCCTCTGGAGCTGCGACGCCTGGATCGGCTGGGATGCCTAACGATTCGGCTTTCTCGATTTGCTTTTCGATCTCGCGAACGCCGGTGAGGTATTCGTCGAGCTTCTGCTTGTCGTTGCTGCCGAGGTGGAGGTGCATGGCTTTGGCGTCGGCTTCGATGAAATCGAGGACGGATTTTTTCGAGGCGAGGCGCTGGCCCAGAGATTTGGCGCGTTCATCGGAAGAGCCTGAGCCGAAGAGTCGCTCGAACACCGCGCGTGGGTTCGCTTCTGGGGTCATGGGTTGGTTTTCCGAACGCCATGAAAGGTTGAACTGATAGGCACAGGAGTAACCGGAATCGCACTGACCGGACTTGCGGACGCCATCGGTGGAGAGTTCGAGCGAGGGGAGTCGGGTTTGCGAAGCGACCGCGTTTGCGGCGACTTGATCTGCTGAGATCCCTAGTTGGATGTCGGAGCCAGCAGTTTTGCGCGGGCGGGCACTGGTGAGGAAAGCGGCGGTGCCGCGCGCGTGGTCGCCCGGACCGTCGCCGTTAGCTCTGGCGTTTTGTTGTTCAAAGCCGGTGAAGATTTGGAAATCCGCGCGGTGTTTCTCCATGGCCGCGAAGGATGAGCCCATCTTGTATTTCTCCGACGTGCCATCGGGTCGCCAATGTTCGAGGTTCACGCCGTTGGGAATGTAGAGATACGCCATCCGCAGTGGAGCGCCGCTGGCAGTGGTGGCAATCGCTCGCGCCGCAGTCGTTGCTGCCATCAGGGGACGGAAGGATTCGAACGCGGGTAGCGAAAGCGCTGCTCCGAATCCACGAAGGAAACTGCGGCGGGATAGTTGCGACTTTTCCATAAAACTAAAAATACTCTTATTTGCTGAGATGTCTATCTGGGAATGCCTATTCTTATCGAGATTGATCAACTAGGGGCGACAATTGCTGCTGAGTAAAATTTCTACCGCGAATGGACGCTAATTTTAAGAATTTTGCTCATACGTTGGAAAGTATATGGGTGCTAGAAATGATTTTATTCGCGTCCATTCGCGGTTGATTTTATCTAATTTGATTATGGTGTCGTCACTCATCCCCGCGTCGCATTTGGAACGGTGCGGAGGTGGTGATGGCGTGGATGAGTTCGGTGAGTTTACCGTCGTTTTTATTCATGTGGGCGACGAGTTGCTCGATGGTGGGGGAATCGTAATATTCCACGCCGCGGCCGATGGCGTAGGTGAGGAGTTTCTCGGAAATGGTGCGGTAGAAATCCGGACGACGTTTCTGTGAGAGGATGGCTTTGAGTCCTTCGACGTTGGAAAATTTCTCTCCGGTGACGAGTATGCCTGCGGTGTCGATGGGTTTATCGGCTTCGGTCATGCGGAAGCGGCCGAGCGCATCGTAGTGTTCCAAGCCCAGACCGATGGGATCCATGCGTGCGTGGCAACTTCGGCAATCGGGATTTTTGCGATGAATTTCCATCATCTCACGCATGGTAGGGTTGGTGCCTTGCTTTGCGGCTTCGCTGAGTTCCGGAATGTTTGGCGGCGGTGGCGGTGGTGGGGTACCGAGAATGTTTTCTAAAACGAAAAGCCCACGTTTTACTGGTGAGGTGCGGGTGGGGTTCGAGGTTACGATGAGAAATGTGCCTTGGGTTAGTAAGCCGCCACGCTCCGGATGCTCGCTGAGATCGACCGCGCGAAGTTCTTCTCCTTTCACACCTTCGATTCCATAAAACGCTGCGAGGCGTTCGTTGAGGAAAGAGTAGTTTGCAGAGATGAGTTCTTCGGCGGGACGGCCCTCACGCAGGATGAAATCGAATAGCGCATAAGTTTCCTCGCGCATGTCTTTACGAAGGCGCGGATCGAAAATTTCCGAGGCTTTGCGTTTATCTGAGACACCGAGGATGACCGGAGCGGAGATCGGTGCGGTCGCGACATCGCGCGCTTGTAGCCACTGTCCGACGAAGTTTTCTGTTAGACGACGCGAGCGTGGATCGGCGAGCATGCGCTCGACTTGTGGGCGGAGGTTGGCGCGGAGTTTTTTGTTGAAGGCTAGAGACAGCAATTCGTCATCGGGCACGGAGGCCCAGAGAAAAAACGATAGGCGAGAGGCGAGGGCGTATTCGTCGAGCGGGACGATTTTTGCTGGGTTGTTAGGTTCGGGTTGGATCTCGGTGCGGAACAGGAAACGCGGCGAGGCGAGGCAGGCGGTGATGGCTTGTTTGATGCCGTCTTGAAAGGTTTTTCCAGGTAACTTATCGATTTCCTCGACGATGGCGACGAGACGGGTGATATCGCTTTCGACAACGGGCCGGCGGAACGCGCGGGAAACAAAAGAGCGCATGATTTTTCGCGCGTAGGCTTTCGCTGCGGTTGGATCTTCCGGTGCTGGACCATCGACGAAGATCATGCGGTGACCTTTGGAGTATTCTCGCTGCGAACCTTTGAGTGGGCCTTGGAGGGTGAGGCGTTGGATTGACAGGTATAAAAGTTCTTCATTATCGGCGGGTTGGAGACCGGGCTTGACCTTGACGATGACCTGTTGATCGCCCGCTTGGAACTGCGCTGTTGCGGTGAGATCAATACTGCGGCGTTGGTCCCAGCCTAGTTTGGTTTCCGTCAGTTTCTTTTCGACGGTAGATATTTCCAATGTTGCGGCGGCGGTGGTGGCTTCGGTGGCGCCTTGGATCGTGTATTCGAGAATGAGTTGGTAGTTGCCTTCCCATTTCACAGGAACGTTCAAGGTGAATTCGCCTCCGCTGGCAAAAGGAATCCATGTGGGTGAAACGGACGGGCTTTTGAAATCGGCTACAGGAAATTCGACGCGAGGCACCTGCGCTGAGGCGTCATCGGGTAGGGCGAGGTTCACAACTTCCTCAGCGGATGTTAGATATTTTTCCATCAACAACGGAGAGATGGAAAGGACATCGCCGATGTTGTCGAAACCGTATCCGGTATCATCTGGTGGAAATGCTTCTGCGGTGTCGTATTCAATGCCAAGTAGATCATAAACGGCATTGCGATATTCATTGCGGTTCAGGCGGCGGATCGTGACGCGACCCGGATCCGGTTTTTTCGGATCGAGCTTGAAGACGGTGGATTCGATCCATGAAAGGAGTTTTCTTTTTTCTTCCACGCTCGGTTGTCCTTCATCCGAGGGCGGCATGATTTGTGAGCGCAGGTTTCGCCATACTGGCATCCAATGTTTGCGATCGCCGAGGTGTGCTGACAGATCTTTGTAGATGTCCATGCGGAAATCGCCTTCCTTCGAGCCATCGCCGTGGCAGTCGAAACAATACTCCACGAGCAAGGGTTGGATTTCCTTTTTAAAAGCATCATCGGCCATGGCGGGTGTGCCAAGGAAAAGGAGCGGGAGAAAACGAGGGAAAGACACGTTATAGGAATACGTTCGGTGGAACTTCGAGCCTTTCAACGGAGTTGCAATCTCGGTTTGATTGACGATTGACGATTGACGATTGTTGATTGTTGATTGTTGATTGAATCAATTGATTCTCAATCATTTAAGTACCTTGATCGCTTCAGCGATGGCGGGATCGGTCCATTTATCGAAGGCTTCTTTTTCGGTTGGGCTGAGGGAGGAGACTCGGGCGGCTTTGAGGAAATTTTCGCGATCGGCATCGGTGAAGGGGATAACTTTATCGGGGGTGATGCCTTTGTAGTGAGGGGTTTCTCCGGATGGGGTGTGGTAGGTGGCGATGGTTAGGCGCAGGGCGGTGGAATTCCCCATGGGGATGATGTTTTGGACGCTGCCTTTCCCGTAGCTGAGTTCGCCAATGATGGTGGCACGTTTGAGGTCTTTCAACGAACCCGCCGTGAGTTCGGATGCGGATGCTGAATGGCGATCGATCAACACAGCCATGGGGTAAGGACGGTTGCGGCGCTGGCGCTTGGGGGTTTTGAGAAACTCCTCGGCTTTATTTCGCTCTCTAACAGAAACGACAGATGTGACTGGCGGGACAAACAAACCGAGGATTTGGACGGTTTCATGGAGATCGCCGCCGCCATTTTCGCGGAGATCGAGGATGAGGTATTTCATGCCTTTGTCTTCAAGTTCGTCGAGTGCGGCTTCGATTTCCCGTGCGCAGTTCGCTCCGAATTGGGCGAGTCGTAGGTAACCGATCTGTGGATTTTTTTCTAACGGTTTCGCGAGAATCAAAGAGCGCTCTTCGACGAAGCGATGGGTTAGAGTTACTTCGGTTTGCGCGTGCTTTGATGGATCTTGAAGAATGAGTTGGGTGGTTTGGCCGGCGTTGCCGACGAGCATTTCCAGAGCGGTTTTCAAAGAGAGTTTCGCGGTGTCCTGTTTGTTGATTTTCAGGAGTTTCATATCTGGCTTTAGTATTGCGACACTTGCGGGTCCGCCGGCTTCAACAGCACTGAGGAAAAGAGTCTCGGAGTTTTTGCCAAGACTTAGTCCGAGGCTGGCGATCTCGTTGTTGAGTTTTCCGTCTTCACTCATCATTTCCTGCATCTCGGGATGGATGAAAGATGAATGGGGATCGAGGCTGGAAAGCATGCCGTCTAGGGCTTGGTTGATAAGTTGATCGTAGCTGAGCTTGTCCAGATCCGGATGACGAGCTTTGGTCATTTCCATGACTTTCACAAAACGCTCAAGCGCTGGGTATGCGGCATCGGTGGGTTCGGCAGGGACTGGATTAACTGCTGGCGCGGGATTTTCCGCAGGAGCGGGATCTTGGGCGTGAAGGGGTAGACAGATCGCCAAAATGAGGGTGCTGATGCGCATGAATGATTGGACTAGCAGCTTTCCTAGGTGGCTGGGAGAAAAAATTCAGTCTGGGGGTGAAATGGTAGCGGTGTTTTTTTCAGAAGATCGACCTGAGGCTTGATTCTTTAACTTTTCTTAAATAAAGTTAGCACCTCAACCGAGATGAGTTTGAAAAAGAAGATATCGCCAGCGAGAGCAGCGCCGAACCGTAAGCGGGGACAGAAGTTCCCGTATGACGGGTTGGTATCGGTGAATAGGCGGGCGCATGAGCGGGCGGACACGCAGCTCGGGAAAAACCGCAAGCTCAATCAGAGAGCGGGTAAATCCGTCTGGGCATCGATTGCTTTGGAGGAGGTTGATATCGAGCAGGAGCACTCGGCGGGTTTCTTGAAAATACTCGCCCGCTGGACCTTGGCGACGCTGTTGCTGCCGTTTTGTTGGGTGACGAGCTGGACCTTATTAAAAACTTTTTCTCACGCGACCCTAGAGCAGGGATTTTGGCAGAGCCCGCAGTTTTGGTATTTCATCATCGGAGCGCTGGTAATGTTGGGCTGGTTTTGGTCGAAGCTGGCGCAATCGTTTTTCCTCTATCTCTATGTGTTCGGCCATGAACTGACGCATGCTTTGTTTGTGAAATGTTTCGGCGGCAAAGTGTATGACATGGAGTGGGGTTCATCTGGCGGATATGTCACCACGGATAAAAGCAACTGGGTCATTTCGCTGTCGCCTTACTTCGTTCCGATCTGGAGCGTGATGGCGGTGATTCTTTATGCGGTCCCGAGTATTTTTTGGAAAATTCCCGGAGAGGCCGATTTGGTGTTCTACGCGGCGATGGGAGCTTCGTGGTCGTTTCACATGGCATGGACGATCTGGATGATTCCGCGGGATCAACCCGATCTCAAAGACAACGGCACCTATCTTTCGCTGGTTTTGATCTACTTCGGAAATTTGGTGGTTTTGGTCGGATTGCTTTGTTTCGCCACGCCGAATCCTTTGGAGAGTTTGAGGGATTTCGGCTACAAATGGTTTGGCGATCTAATGACTTTTGGTGATTTGGCCATGCGTTGGCTCGACCAGACTCTCTCACAACTGCCGAGTTATTTGTAACCCAGGATTCCTGTCAGGGCGATGAAGCTATGGGAGAAACCCCACAAGCTATAAAATTGAACCGCAGATGAACGGGATGAACGCAGATAAGAAGAGGAGATAGGACTGGAATTCTGCTTGATGCATCCCCTAAGGACTGCGGAAGTAAGAATACAGTCTCAAACTCAAAGATGTCCATCTGCGTTCATCCCGTTCATCTGCGGTTAAACCTCTTACTTTTCTCTAGAGCATTTTAAATAAAACTGTAGCCGCAATGGGTAAACCAATTGGTGGCGTCTTTTTGGGTTACCTGTGAGAGAGCGTCTCCAATTGCCAAGAGGAGGGCTTCGTTGGTGCGGGCTTCGGCCTTGCGCAGAAGAGCCTTCACCTT
>CAMCYT010000105.1 GCA_945885485.1 Prosthecobacter debontii | reverse complement strand
TACAACAAAGGCTGCTATATCGGGCAGGAAGTCATTTCCCGAATCAAAAGCGCGGGTAAGGTGAACCGATATCTTGTGAAACTGGCGTTTGATGGGGTCGGCCAGTTGGGAGAATTTAAGAACTCGGAAGGAAAAGTATGCGGGCAAGTCACCAGTGTGGATGGGGAGATTGGCTTGGGTTATCTGAAGCGTAGCGCTAAGGATGAGATGGAGTTTTGGGTAGAGGGTGTGAAGTGCCTAGTGATTTGAGGCGAAGTTACTAGAGGTTTGCGCCTCTATGTCGCTTCGCTCCACTGTGATCAGTTCTCGATTTTACGGTCAACCCCGACTTGTCGGGGTTGACCGTACCTTTGAATGAAATTCACCCCTTAAGTTAAGGTTTGATGTTTTTTAAAGAACCCTCTTGAATCCGCCCGCCCCAAAACCATGGCTTTAATTGTTCAAAAATACGGAGGAACTTCTGTGGGTTCCATTGATCGCATCCGCAATGTCGCTGCGCGGATGAAGCAGACTCGTGATGAGGGAAATCAGGTGATTGGTGTGGTTTCGGCTATGTCTGGGGTAACTGATGGCCTGATTGGGATGGCTAAAGAGTTGGATGAAAATCCTTCGGAGCGTGAATTGGATGTTTTGTTGGCGACCGGTGAACAGCAAACGATTGCTTTGGTGGCGATGGCGTTACTAGCGCAGGGAGTTGATGCTGCATCGATTACAGGTAGGCAGGCAGGAATTTTTACGACGGGAAGTCACACTCGTGGACGGATTTCCAATATGGATCCCACATTGATGAAGCGTTTTATCGATGAGGGAAAGACTCTCGTGGTGGCAGGTTTTCAAGGGATCACAGTTGACGGAATGGTTCACACCTTGGGTCGGGGAGGTTCGGATTTGACCGCGATTGCGGTCGCCGCTGCTCTGAAAGCCGATGTCTGCCAGATTCTCACCGACGTGGATGGGGTTTATACCTGCGATCCGCGAGTGGTGAAGAACGCCCGCAAATTGCCTGAAATTTCCTATGATGAAATGCTGGAAATGGCATCATCCGGCTCTAAAGTCATGCAATCGCGTTCGGTCGAATTCGCGAAAAAATTCGGCGTAGTTTTCGAGGTTAGATCCTCACTTAATGATAACCCAGGAACTCTAGTGTTAGAAGAACATCCCAATATGGAAAACGTCGTCATCCGTGGTATTTCGATCGAGCGCTCGCAAGCGCGCGTGACCATCTCCGGTATCCCTGATCTTCCCGGTATGTCCGGAAAAATCCTCGGTGTGCTGGCCGATGCTGAGATCAATCTCGATATGATCGTATCGAACACATCGAACGATGATAATCTCTCTAGGCATTCATTTACGATGCATTCGACAGATCTCGGAAAAGCACAAGCCGCGCTCAAGCCCTTGCTTGCAGAGCTTACCCCGAATGCTCAGATCCAAACAGAAGCAGGCATAGCCAAATTATCCGCAGTTGGTATCGGTATGCGTTCGCATTCCGGTGTGGCAGCTACAATGTTTAAAGCTCTCGGCGACAAAGGGATCAACATCGGTATGATTTCAACTTCTGAAATCAAGATCGCGGTGACTGTCGATGAAGTGCATATCGAAGACGCTGCTCGTGCGGTGCACGATGCGTTCGGCTTGGATAAGGCGCCGGTATAGGAGAGCCCGCCTCCGGTTTATCCCGATATATCGGGGCTGGCTATCGGAGAGCCGTGCCTCTGGCCGGCTTCTTCGCTTGAGTTGAAGAGATTTTTACCGCAACACCTAGTGAGCATTTGCGAACCAGTAGATTTAGCAAAGCCAATCAGTTTGGACGGAACGCAGTGTAGTCAAAGATCACTGAGAGAGCTGACGCAGCTTTACTTGGAACTTGGCTTTGTATCAGTGATTCAAATTTCAAAAATGTAAAAGCCAGTGGTAATGAAACCTAAAAACCGTAAATCATTCAGCGGCTTCATGGTTGTCTGTGTTCTCATCTTGATTGGTGTCATATGCAGTGCTGGCTACCGTGTATGGATGCTTTTTACGACGGACTGGAGGGAAGTTTTCGAACGGATGCGTCCCGTAGATTATCTGATTACACTTATGATATTGATAATGATCTTGGCGATTCATCGAATGGCCAGGTCAAAACCATGAAGTGATTTGCTATGCGGCCCTGTTTACTCTAGGAACTGGTTCCAGCTAGCGATGAGTGACGTGAATAAACAACGACAGCGTGAGGAATTGAGGCGGATCGCGTTGGTGAATCACGCTGCCGATTCAGGGGCTGTGGTGGAAAAGTTGTTGCAGGAGTTGGAGCGGCTTCCGGACGCTCGGGTTGTAGCCGCATACATGGCGTTGCCGGGTGAGGTGGATTTGCGGGGGCTTTTCGATCGGGTTAATAAAGACTGGGTGTTTCCAAGGGTGAGGGGGGAGAATCTGAATTTTTATCGGGTGAGAAACATTGATGTGGAGATGCAGGTCGGCGCATTCGGGATCATGGAACCGATAGATAGGTTGGAAGAAGTGAAGGTCGAGGAAGTGGATGTTTTTCTTTGTCCTGGACTGGGATTTGATCGTGACGGCGGGAGGTTGGGACGAGGTCGAGGATTTTATGATCGCATGCTCAAACAGAGCAAAGCGGATGCCATAAAATTCGGTGTGTGTTTTCCATTTCAGATCGTGGATAAAATTGTCACGGTAGACCACGATGTCCGTATGGATGTTGTTGTCGGCTAAATGTTTAAAAACTAAAAGCAGAGAGAGCTTGAGCGAACTAATTTATGAGCGTAGCCTAATTGCTTGGACGAAATGAAATGGAGCCAAATGCTGAAATCAAGATATCACTTAATCGCTGTCTTTTTAATGTGTGTGATGTTTATCGTGTCATGCGCGAAACCAGAGACGAAGCCCCCCGAAAACCCCCAAAAGGTTGAGATTAAAAGCAAGCCAGTCCAAATGCAGCCCAAGCTTAAAAAGTTAGGGAAGTCGACTGGGATGGGGATTGAAGAATTCTTTTTGTTACAACAATCCGGCGATGTTTTGATCTACGATGTTAGGGTTCCATATTTCTATGCGATTGATCATATTCCAGGTGCGTTGAACTGGCCTCATGATCTATACGAGAAACAAGTTCAGGCGCGTGATATTGAAATTCAGAAAGCCCAAGCAGTAGGTAAAAAGGTGGTTCTATATTGCTTTGGTCTCACCTGCGCAGAAGCAAGAAATGTCGCTAGGAAATTAGCCTTCCGCGATTACGAGGTGTATGTGTTGACGATGGGGATCGATTCATGGAGAGATGCGGGGCTGCCTTTGGTAAAGGCTGGTCAGTGAAAAGTAGCCTGGGCGAACGGCTGGTTTTTTTTGTTATTCTGAGGATCTTGACTGCTGCAGTCCTTATCCGCAGCTTTCAGGGTTGGTGATTTGATGGGGGGTAGAGCTGTTACCTAGCGCACGATTTTGCGGAGCCTGCCCTAAGAGCTGTGAAGAATCCCAGCAGTCCAAAGCCTGCGGAGTGAAAGAGAAAGACCGAGGCGAGACGCCTCGGGAACGGCCTGCTGCCACGACATATCGGGGTGAACGGGACGCAGCAGCTAAGGTTAGAAATCAAACAGATTCATTTGCGGCGAATTCGGTTTTGGGAGGGAGTCTTCTAACTGGGTAGTCTTAGGTTTTGGATGTTTCTCTTTGGACTCGGGTTTTGAGGAATTCATTTCCAAGTGCGATAAAATGGATTTGGCGCGGGCTAGGACGGGTTTGGGTAATCCGGCGAGTCTCGCAACTTGGATGCCGTAGGATTTGTCTGCGGCGCCGGGGAGGATTTTGTGGAGGAAGATGATTTCCTCGTTCCATTCGCGCACGGCGACGTTGCAATTGACGACGGCTGGGCGGGTGTTGGCGAGGTCGGTGAGCTCGTGGTAATGGGTGGCGAAAAGGGTTCGGCATTTAATTTCGTCGTGCAAATGCTCGGCGACCGCCCAGGCGATGGAGAGTCCGTCGAAGGTGGCGGTGCCGCGGCCGATTTCATCGAGGATGACTAACGATTTTTCGGTCGCGTGATTGAGGATGAGGGCGGTTTCCGACATCTCGACCATGAAGGTAGATTGGCCACGTGAGAGATCATCGGATGCGCCGACGCGGCAGAAGATCCGGTCCGAGAGACCGATGGTTGCGGAGTCGGCTGGGACGTAAGCGCCGATCTGTGCCATCAAGGTGATGAGGGCGAGTTGGCGGATGTAGGTGGATTTTCCGGCCATGTTGGGGCCTGTTAGAATTTGCAGGCGCGAGGAGTCGGGGAGTAGTTCGGTATCGTTGGGGACGAACTTGGTATCGGTTAGAGTTTGTTCGAGAACGGGATGGCGACCGTTGCTGATGATGAGTTCGGTGCCTTCGGTGAGGATGGGGCGGTTGTGGCGGTTGATCTGTGCTGTTTCTGCTAGAGCGCAGAGGGTATCGATATTTGCGATGGCCGATGCGGTTTCTTTCAACTCGGCGAGGTGGACGATGACTTGTTGGCGGAGTTGCAGGAACAGTTCGTATTCGAGTTGTTTGGAGCGCTCCTCGGCACCGAGGACTTTGTTTTCCATCTCTTTGAGCGCTGGGGTGATGTAGCGCTCGGCGTTCGACATGGTTTGTTTGCGCGTGTAGTCGTCGGGAACTTTGGCGAGCTGGGAGGTGGTGATCTCGATGAAATATCCGAAGACGTTGTTGAACTTGATTTTCAGGGAATCGATACCCGTGCGTTTGCGTTCGTCTTCCTGGAGGCGGGCGATCCAATCTTTTCCGCCGCTGGCTGCGGAGCGGAGTTCATCGAGCTCGGGAGAATAACCGTCGCGGATGATGTTGCCGTCTTTGATGTTGGCGGGAGGTTCCTCGGAGAGTGCGGCTTCTAGGAGTTGAGTGAGGGCTGGAAGAGAGTGGAGTTGATTGACGATTGATGATTGAGGATTGTTGATTTTTGATTGGAAGAGGGAAGAGAGGAGTTCCTTTAGAGTCGGGATTTGTTGGAGGGAGAGGCTGAGGGATTGGAGGTCGCGGGGGTTGCCGGAGTTTTGGGAGAGGCGGGAGGTGGTGCGTTCGATGTCGCGGATGTTTTTCAGGGACTCACGAACTTTGGATAAAAGGAAAGGCTCGGCGAGAAAGGCGGCGATGGTTTCCTGACGTTGTTCGAGTGCTTGTTTGTCGCGCAAGGGGTGGAGCAACCAATCGCGGAGGAGTCGGCCGCCCATGGGGGTTTGGGTGCGATCTAACACTCCGAGCAAGGTGTGTGATTTTCCGGCTCTGGATTCGATGAGGTCGAGGTTGCGTTGGGAGGCAGAATCGATGAGGACGTGTTGGTCGTTTTCTAACAGACGCGGTGGGTTGAGATGTTCGCAGGAGCGGCGGAGTTGGTGAGTCAGGTAATGCAGCGCGGCACCTGCGGCGGAGGATGCGGCGGGCTTGTCGGCGCAGCCGAAGCCATCGAGCGAATGGACGTTGAAATGGGATTTCAGGAGATCGACCGCGTGTTCGGGGAGGAAGGTGTAGCCATCGTAGGGAAGGGCGTGGGGGAAGTTTGCTGAGAAATCGCTGATCTGGTGATCGGGGATGAGGAGTTCGGAGGGGGAGATGCGGGCGATTTCGTCGAGGAGTTGGGCGGCGTCGGGAAATTCGGCGATGATGAATTCACCGGTGGTGTGATCGATCGCGGCGAGGCCGAAGGATTTCGGTGATTTGGACAGGGCGGCGAGGTAGTTTGGGCGCTGGTCGTCGAGCAGGGTGAGGTCGTCGATGGAGCCGGCAGTGAGGATGCGGGCGATTTCGCGTTCGACCAGCTTTCCGGGAATGGCCTCGGAGGTTTGCTCGGCGATGGCGACCCGTTTTCCCGCTTTCAGCAAACGGGCGATGTAGTTTTGAGCTGCATGATGGGGGATTCCACACATGGGTGTGCCGCCACGCTTGGTCAGGGCGACGTTGAGTATAGGCGCGGCAGTTTTCGCGTCCTCGAAGAACATTTCGTAGAAATCGCCTAGCCGGTAAAAGAGAATGATGTCAGCAGGCAGGCTTTTCCTCATCGCGAGGTATTGGGCCATCATGGGTGTGGTTGCGGACATGGGGGGATGCTGGGGGGTGAAATTTCAAATTTCAAATTTCAATTTCCAAATGGGGAGAAGATTTAACCGCGAATGCACGCGAATGAGCGCGAATAAAGAGGAATTGGGAAAATTTATTTGTCCAGTGCTTGAATGAATTCTTCTACGGAAAGACCTGCTTGTTTGAGGATTCCGGAAAGGGTTCCTGTTTTGATCTCTGTGTGCATGGGTACGACGCATCCGGCATCTTTCCGTTTCATAATTTAATGACTTCCACGCTGACGGACTTCTTCGAAGCCTAGCTTACCCAGCGCTTTCCGACATTCTTTGCCACTAATAACCGGCAGCTTGGGCATGGCTGAGTTCGAAACAGGTGAGAACGGCAGGAGTCTTGGATTTCATTGGAAACACCTCCAAATAAAGCTCAGTGGCCTCACGCAGGTTAGCCATCGCTTCATCAAAAGTCTCGCCTTGGGTGGTGGTTCCCGTCTCGGGATTGAAGGCCACGTAGCCACCTTCATCGGCTTCGGTGATAACAGCACTGAATATCATGTGGGAAACTTGAGCTAAATTTGAGGATTTGTCGAGGGTGGCTTTTGTTCGTCGAGGGGAGTATGCGCAGCTGTTCTGTAGGTTTTGCGAGTAGAGGTCTCTATAGGTCTGTCTCTTAATCTACAAATGAGAAGAAAAGGCAACCGCGGTTGGATGGGTTTTGGAATTTGGGGACCACGAAAGGCACGAAGAGCGCGAAAAAAGAGGAGAGGATTCTTTTGGGTATTTAACCCGGGGTGTCGCTTTGCTCGACCCCGGGGTAATATCTTTGATCCCTTTGGGATCAGATGAAGGTGCTGGTGGATTCCTTATAGTTTGGGCTTTTCTTGAGATTTAAAGTTTAGAGTTTAAAGTTTGAAATTTAAAACATCTGGGTTGTGGATTGGGGGGTAGCCAATGATAAAGGTCAAATAAGTCGTAATTTTTCTTATGGCTCGTCTTTTTGGAAAGGGGTAAGCATAAACCTGAAACGAAACTACGATTTTGAGCGCATTTAGAACATTGGGAATACCGGGGGATTTGGTTGAGGGCTTGCAAGAGTTGGGAATTATCACGCCGACGGAGGTGCAGGAAAAAACCATCCCGTTTTTGATTAAGAACGGTGGGGATTTTTGTGCGCAGGCACAGACGGGAACGGGGAAGACCGCAGCGTTTGGATTGCCGTTATTGACGAAAATCGATTCTCGCAAGCCGGTGATTCAGGGCTTGGTGATTGCACCGACTCGTGAGCTCGCAAAGCAGATCGGCAAGCATTTGTTCCGTTACACCAAATACGCGAAGGAGAAGATTTTCATCGAAGTCCTCGCAGGTGGCGAGCCAATGGAGCGTCAGATCTCGAATTTGAAACGTCCCACGCATATCATCGTGGCGACCCCGGGTCGGCTGATCGATCTGATTAAGAAAAAGGCGCTGAGCTTGGTCGATGTGAAACATCTCGTGCTCGATGAGGCGGATGAAATGTTGAGCATGGGGTTCAAAAAAGATCTTGTCACCATCTTCGGTCTGACGCGTGGGCGCCGCAGTACTTGGCTATTTTCAGCAACATTTCCTGATTCGATTCAGAGTCTCGTGAAAGGCGCGATGCCTGGGGTTCCGGAAACCATCAAAATCGATAAAGCCCATGTCGTGAACCAAAACATCGATCATCGCTTTGCGGTGTGTGGGAAGGATGAGAAAAATGAGTTTCTCGCGGAGTTTCTTCACAAGCGTGGCGATGAGCGCGGTTTAATATTCGTCCGCACCAAGGCCGGGGCGATCACTCTGGGTAGGCAAATGGAGAAACTCGGTTTCGCCGTGGATGTCATTCAGGGAGATCTTTCACAACGTGAGCGCGACAAGGTCATGCGTGGGTTTAAAAACCAAAAAACCCAGATTTTGATCGCCACAGACGTCGCCGCCCGCGGGATCGACGTCGAGGGATTGTCGTTTGTGATCCACTACCAGCTTCCAGAGCAGTTGGAATATTACACCCACCGCAGCGGCAGGACCGCAAGGGCGGGAAAAAAGGGGACGTCTATCGCGTTGATTGATCCCCGTGAACGCAAGAAAATCGGCAGATTTGAGGAAGATTTGGGTGTAACCTTTACGGAAATAAGCTGACTAAATTTCTACAAAGCTAGGCTTGCGGAACTGGAGTCTCGTCTATAGTTCTGCGGCTCTGTTAATCTATTATTCATGAATCCTATTCTCGTATTTTCCCTTTGGTGCCTCGGTGGCTTAGTCGTTGGAGTCGTTTTCGCCTCGTTTTTCGAATGGACCCTTCATCGGTATGTCATGCATCGCCCGATCTGGAATTTCCGTTATGCCTTCCAAGCGCACGCTGTGGTGCACCATCAGACTTTTAAAGCGGATAAGACGTATCATCTTCTGGATGAGAAAGACAAAG
>CAMCYT010000104.1 GCA_945885485.1 Prosthecobacter debontii | reverse complement strand
TATTGAGATGGCGATGCCGGTGATTTCCGAAATTCAATCACGAGGGAAAATACCTATCGTGGTGGGTGGATCGGGATTGTATCTGAAATTCCTCACTCACGGACCATCGCCGTTGCCGAAAGGTGATTCCTTGATGCGGGCCGAGATGGAGGAACAGACGTTGGAGAATTTGTTAGAAGAGTTGGAAATAGTAGATCCCGTGGAGGCGGCGCAGGTGAATCGGGGGAATAAGCGTTATGTTTCTCGGTCGCTGGAGATTTGTAGACTTACGGGTGAGAAAGTTTCCGAGCTACGCGACGGTTGGGAGCGCAAGACAGCGGAGTTGGAGAAAACGCTCAAAGGGGTTTGGCTGCTTCGTGAGCGTGCGGATCTGCATGAAAGGATTGCGATGAGGACGCGACAGATGCTTTCAGAAGGGGCGCTTGAAGAGGTTGCCGCTCTGGCGGAAATTCAAGGCAATTGGGAAAAAGCGATCGGAGTGAAAGAAAGTCGGCGGTTTCTTTCAGGTGAAATTTCTCGCGAGGAGTGTGAGGAATTGATCGTTTTCGCAACGCGTCAGTATGCGAAGCGGCAGGAGACGTGGTTCCGTAGAGAGAAGTGGTTAGAACGGATAGATATCTAGGATATCGTGTCATCGTGTGTTTCCTCAAAATCTAATTCACGCACGCGTTTTTTATCGCGGACATTTTCAACTTCTCTGCGGAGGGTTTCACGAAGATTGGTAGCATCTGGAATTGCAGGAATGGTGACTTGAGGTAGTGAGCGATCTGAGGTTTCGAGATGAAGTGAGCCGAGTCCGAAGACGCGCATCCACCATTTTTTTTCAACTAAGACGTCTTTGACACGGTATAGTTCGATCTCGTCGATTTTTTGGTTAAAAACGCCTTTGCTAATTCTGAGGCGCTGAGAAGTGAGTTCAAATGCTTCGCAGCGAATGACGAGGTAGCGCCAGATCATCCATACCAGAGGCAAGATCAATGCCGCAAATGCGGGTGGGAAAAAGATTCCTCCCACGACGATGCCAGCGGATAGCAATAGCGCCAAACTGAATGGACCAATGTTCAACCATTGGGATGGGCTGCCTTTCCAGAGAGGGGTCTCGGTTTCTTGAGTCATGCGCGGAGGCTAGCATAAATTTCCGAGAGGGAAATGAGAAAGGTGAAGGGATATAAGTCATAAGTCGTATTGTCGTATAAGACTTATCTTTTCATCAACTAAGCCTAGACTTGCAAGTTGTGGGCGGAGAGGCGATTGAAAGGGCATGGACCGTTGGTTTTTGATCGCTGCAACCTTGCTCGCCGCTGTGGCGGGGGTGCGGGGTTTGTTGGTTTTAAGACACGGCAACAGGAGTCGGTGGACCGTTTGGTGGATGATTGGGGTGATGCTTTGTCAGATGGGTTATCTGGCGGCGCGTGGAGAAATGCGTGGGGCCTGTCCGTTGCGGAGTATTGCGGAGATTTCGGTGTTCTTGGCGTGGTCGCTGACTTTGTTTTATTTGTTGGTTGGACCGGTATATCGTATTTCCTTGCTCGGGGTTTTCACAGCTCCGGTGGTGGTGATTTTCCAAGGATTTACTTTATTGCCGGGTCGGTTGGCGGCGAATCCTGAAAAGGTGTTGAACACGACTTTTTGGGGAGAAACGCATTCCGCTATGTCGGTTTTGGCGTATGGGGCTTTGGCGTTGGCGGCGGTGGCGGGAGTGATGTTTCTGGTGCTTGATCACCAATTGAAAGAGCATCATCTCAAGGGTGGGTTGTTTCGGAATTTGCCTCCGGTGCGGGAGTTATTGGTATCGCTCGAGCGATTGTTGTGGTTGGGGATGGTGCTGTTAACGGTCGGGGTGATTGCTGGGGTGTTGATGATTCTTCCTGAAAAAGAAGACTTACCTCACTTGATTGCGGCGATCGCGGAGTGGTCGGGCTTACCTCACTTGATTGCCGCGGTTGCCGTGTGGCTGGGATATGTGGTTTTGATGGTCACCAAACAGGTGAGGGGTATGACAGGACGGCGGTTTGCGCTGGGTGCAGTTGCACTTTTCGTCCTTTCACTTGGAGTTTTTGCTTTTGTCTAAATGGAATTAGTTTGTCTCGGAGTGAATCATAAGACCGCACCCGTCGAGGTGAGGGAGCGTTTTGCTGTGGGAACGACCAAGCTGGGCGAGGCGGCGCAGCAGTTGTTAGAGATGGCTGGTGCTCCGGAGGGAGTGGTGGTGTCCACTTGTAACCGCACAGAATTTTATCTCGCAGCAGAAAATGCGACGGCAGCATTGGAGCGTTTGCAGAGCGGGTTGGCGGAAAAGGTTCACGGTCACGAAGAACCTTTTTATCATTATCAGCAAAAAGCGGCAGCGCGACATCTGTGCAAGGTGGTGAGCGGTTTGGACTCGATGCTGTTAGGAGAAACGGAAATTTTCGGTCAGGTGAAGCAAGCCTATCAAGCCGCGCATGAAGCTGGAGCGACGGGGCCGATGTTGAATAAACTTTTTCAGAAAGTTTTCAGTGTGGGGAAAAAAGTGCGAACTCAGACATCGATTCAAGAGGGATCGACTTCGATCGGAAACGTGGCGGTGGAGTTGGCGGAGAAAATTTTCGGTCATTTAAAAGACAGCGAAGTGATGGTCTTGGGTGCGGGCGAGATGAGTCGGTTGACCGCGCAGGCCTTGGTATCGCGCGGGGCGAAATCGATCATTGTGGCGAATCGAACGCACGAGCGCGCGATTGAGCTTGCGGATGAAATGGGAGGCAGGGCGGTGCGGTTTGATAACTGGTTAGACGAGTTAAAAAATGTGGATGTGGTGATTTCATCGACCGGTGCTCCGCATACGATCATCCATCGCGAGGAGGTGGAGTCGTTGCGTCGTGCAAGAAAGTTCCGGCCGTTGTTCATGATCGATATCGCGGTTCCAAGGGATATTGAACATTCGGTCGGCGAGATTGAGGAGGTGTATCTTTATGACATCGATGCGCTAGAGCAGCTTGCGGAAGAGGCGAGAGCGCGACGCGGTTATCAAATCATCGAGTGCGAAAAGATCATTGAGGCGGAGTTGGAAAAGCTGGTTTCACCTTTTACAAAACCGCAATGAATCCCGCTCTCGAAACTCTGGTAATGGCGTTGCAGGAGCATCGTGTGGAGGGTGGCGAGGTTTTGTTTATGGGCGCGGAGCCGCATCCGGATTTGCCTCCATTGCTAGGGTGGCAAGCGTTGAAGCCGCTGGCGGATGCTTGTGAGGTTGCGGGTATGGAGCTTACTACAAAACCAACGGGTAAATTTTCTACCGTGTTGTTTTTACCAGGGAAAACCAAAGAAGAGGCGTTGGCGGGTTTTGCGATGGCGCATGATCTGTTAGAAAATGGCGGAAGGTTGGTGGTTGCGATGGCGAACACGGCGGGGGCAGCGCGTTTTGAGAAAGAGCTAGGAAAGGCATCGCCACTTTTGTTTTCAGTATCGAAGCACAAATGCCGAGCGTTTGCCGTTTCGAATGTGGAGCCGTGGGAAGGGTCGCTGCTGAGTGCGTGGCGTGATCTTGCTGAACCACAGAAGATTCCCGAAACCTCTTTCATCACTCAGCCGGGAGTCTTTAGTGCAAAACACATTGATCCCGGTTCGTTGTTGTTGGCTGCGCATTTGCCGGTTTCGCTACGCGGAAATATTGCGGATCTCGGTGCTGGCTGGGGGTTTCTGAGTCATGTGGCGTTAGAGAAATCGCCTAACATATCGCGCATCGATCTATTTGAGGCTGATGCTCGGGCGTTGGATTGCGCGCGGAAAAATGTTACGGGCAATGTGCATTTCCATTGGCACGATGTGACGAAGGGTTTGCCTGAAACTTATGATCACATCATCATGAATCCGCCGTTCCATACCGCGCAGTCGAAGGATGTCGATCTTGGGAAAGCATTTCTCAGTGTCGCCGCCGGGGCTTTGAAACGAAATGGAACCTTACACCTCGTCGCGAATCGGCAGCTGCCCTACGAAGCACATTTGCAGGAACTTGGGTTGCGCTCGCGTTCGATCGCGGAGGATCACGCTTACAAAGTTATCTTCGCAATGAAGTAGCCCTCGATTGATTTCACAGGAACCAGGGACTAAGAACTAAGAACTAATAACTTCAATCCGCCAGCGACTGAGCGTAGATATCGTCTGAAGAATTCAGGATAATGAGCATGGGTCGACAGCAGACCTCGCAGTCGTAATCATATTCGGTAGGCATCTCGGATTCCGGCGGGATGGCAATTTCGAAGGTTTCGAAACAGGTCGGGCAAGTGACGGGGTAGGTGTGCATGTGAGTGACTAGTGCTGAGTTAGCAGTGATCAGTGTTTAATATATCGTTGGCGGTGATAGGCGCAGATTAGAAAGAATAAACTTATCATTAGGAAAATGAAACCTAATCCTTGGGTTTCATGGATGCTGTATGAAGTTGTTACGGAATTACTTCCGGATCTATTTGTTGCACCTGTGCTGTAAAACGGTATAGAAGCGGTCATGGCGATGATTCCGCCTATTAGAAACATAGCGCCAAGTCCAATCAGGCTTGGAACTCCGCCTTTGAAAAAGGTTTTTTTCTGGCGTTTCTTGGGTTTAAGCATGAAGAGAAAAGCGTCTGTGGTTTGAGGGTGAAGTGAGTGAGTTAGGCTATGCGGCGATAAATCAGATATCGACATTGATAGGGATAAGTTTAGAAATTGAGAATTCAAATCATGAAGAAATGTCCATTTTGTGCGGAGGAAATCCAGGATGAGGCAGTGAAGTGCAAGCACTGCATGGAATTTCTGGACCCATCCAAGCGGCCAGTGATTACGCAAGCCCCTTTAAAAAGCGTTGTACCTTGGTATTGTAATACTGGATTCATCATTGTGACCTTTTTAACGATACCGCCATTCGCACTGCCTATGGTTTGGCTTCATCCCAAATTACACGTGATTTGGAAGATCGTAATTACGGTGTTGATCGCTCTGATTTGCTGGGGGATGTACCGAACGTTTGTAGCGTTCGTGGAGCAGTTCGAAGAGGCTACGAAGATGCTGAATGGGATGCAGTTATGATGAATTATAAACCAAGGAGCGAGACGCTCCTCGCACGGCCTGCGGCGAGACGCCGCAGCTACTGACGCTCTAACAGAATCTTATCTCCCAATACCACCAGGTCGATGCGGCCTTGTAGAGTTTTATTTAGGAAGGGAGTATTTTGTGATTTGGACTTCATGAAGTCCTTGGTGAAGGTCGAGGTTGCTTCGGTGTTGAAGAGTGTGAGGTTGGCGGTTTGGCCTTCGGCGATGGTTGGGACCTCGAGTGACATCAGGCGGCGTGGCTCAGCGGAGTATTTTTTGACGAGCGTGTCCCAGCCGAATTTTCCTTCTTTGACGAAGTAGTGGTAGAGAGAGACCACTGCGGTATCGAGGCCAGTGATGCCGTTGGGGGCTGAGACGAATTCTTGTGATTTCTCGAAGGGGCTGTGCGGAGCGTGATCGGTGGCGATCATGTCGAAGGTGCCGTCGAGCAGGCCTTCAAGCAGGCCTTCGTTATCGGCTTTGCCGCGCAGTGGCGGATTCATTTTGTAATGGGTATCGAAATCGCCGATGTCCTCGTCGGTGAAGAGGAGGTGGTGGGGAGAAACCTCGGCAGTGACTTTCACATCGCCGCGGGATTTCCACCAGCGGATGGTTTCCATACCCATTTTGGAGGAGACATGTTGGATGTGGATGTGGGCGCCGGTGGCGTGGGCGAGTCGGATGTCGCGGTCGATGATGATTTCCTCGGCGCAGGCAGGGGAGCCAGCGATGCCGAGTTTGTAGGCGGTGGGTCCGTCGTTGAGAGCACGCGGTCCGGCGAGTTCTGGAACTTCGCAGTGAGAGGCGAAGAACATTCCGAACTCAGAGGCGTATTGCATCGCGCGGTAGAGTACCGAGGAGTTCAGGGTTGTGTCGCCATCGTCGGTGAGCATTTTCACTCCGGCGGCGCGCATGCCATCGATGCCTGCCATTTCTTTTCCGTCGCGGCCTTTGGTGACACAGCCGGAGGTGTAGATGGGGATGCGGGAGTTTCGTTTTCCTGATTCGAGCACCGCGCTCACGGCAGCTCCGGAATCACGGGCGGGGGAGGTGTTCGGCATCATGACGAGGCCAGTGATTCCGCCGTTGATGGCCGATTCTGATCCGGTGGCGATGTTCTCTTTGTGCTCTTGGCCGGGTTCGCGCAAATGGACGTGGGCATCGAAAAATGCCGGGCAGAGAACCTGATTTTTGCAGTCAATGACCTTTGCTCCGTCTGCTGCGGTAATGCCTTTGGCTATTTTTTGAATCACTCCATCGACGATCAGAACATCTGCGGAAAGAAGGTCGGGCGAGGATTCGGAGGCGATGCGTGCGTTGCGCAGAAGCAGGTTCATGCGCCGCATGGTAATTTTTAAATCTCAAATCTCAAAGCTCAAATTCAGAAGTATGAAATAGAGTGAGTATAGGTCCTGTGGGACACCTAAGTCCTATACTGGACGACTTAGGTAAAAATGCCTTTAAATTACTCAAATGGCACGTGTTTTGCTTTAAATTACTTGTCGGTGGAGCCGTCAGATGATTTTTTGTCCCTGCTTCACTGCAAAACCAATCGCTAACCCGAATAAACAACAACTAAAATGGCTAAATACGTATTAGAGTACCTCTGGCTGGACGGCTACACACCTGTTCCAAACATCCGCGGCAAATCCCAAGTTAAGGAATTCGCATCTTTCCCTAAACTCGAACAACTCCCTGACTGGGGCTTCGACGGCAGTTCGACTCAACAGGCACCGGGCGGCAGCTCCGATTGTGTCCTGAAGCCGGTCGCCATTTACCCGGACACTACCCGTCGCAATGGTGCGATCGTAATGTGCGAAGTTATGATGCCAGACGGCACCCCGCATTCTTCAAACGGTCGCGCCACTATCCTCGACGACCCAGGCGCATGGTTCGGCTTTGAGCAGGAATATTTCCTTACTCAAGACGGCAAGCCACTTGGTTTCCCTGTTGATGGTTATCCAGCACCACAAGGTCCTTACTACTGTGGCGCAGGCTACAAAAACGTAGGTGACATTGCTCGCACCATCGTTAACGAGCACCTTGATCTTTGCATCGACGCAGGAATCAACCACGAAGGAATCAACGCAGAGGTTGCTAAAGGCCAATGGGAATTCCAAATCTTCGGTAAAGGATCCAAGAGCGCTGCTGACCAAATCTGGGTTGCACGTTACCTTCTTAACAGACTTTGCGAAAAATACGGTATCGACGTGGATTATCACTGCAAACCGATCAAAGGCGACTGGAACGGTTCCGGTATGCACGCAAACTTCTCCACCACTTATCTTCGTGAAAAAGGTGGCAAAGCATACTTCGAAGCTCTTATGGCTCAATTTTCTAAAAATGTGGAAGAGCACATCGCAGTTTACGGCCCAGATAACCACCTTCGCTTGACCGGTCTCCATGAGACTCAGTCGATCGATAAGTTCTCTTACGGTATTGCTGACCGTGGTGCATCGATCCGTGTTCCACATAGCTTTGTCAAAGGCGATAAGTATCAAGGTTACCTTGAGGATCGTCGTCCGAACTCGCAAGGTGATCCATATCAGATCGCTTCCCGCATTCTCAAGACGATCTCCGAAGTTCCAACTCCATAAGGTTGAACTAGGAATAAGTCCCAGTATTTCAAGCCGTCTTCCTTTCGGGGAAGGCGGCTTTTCTGGTGAAGAACCTTGCTTCATGACAAGTAATCCAGATAGGGCTTGAAACCTTAGTGGATTTGTTGAAACGCTGGTTTTTAGAAACAACGAATGCCAAAGACTGCACATGCGGAAGAATTAGTCTTCACTGGGATTCCGGCATCGCCGGGAATCGCGGTGGGGCCGATCCATGTGAACGCACGTGGATTTTCCGCGCCGGAGATTTATGAAATTCCAGAAGAGCAGGTTACTGAGGAGCAGGAGCGTTTTAAAATAGCGGTAACGATCACGAAGAAGCAGCTCACGGATTTGCAAGAGCGCTTGGAGTCCTTAGCGGGAAATTCCGAGAGTGAGATTTTTGAAGCGCACGTGATGTTGCTCGAGGATAAATCGCTGATTGATCGGGTGATGACTGCGATTGAGAAGCGCCAACAGAATGCGGAATACGCGTTTTATGCAGTGATGCAGAATTTCCTAGAAGCGATGCGTCGCATACCCGATGCATATCTGCGCGAGCGCACTGCGGATATCGAGGATGTTTCGCAACGGGTGTTACGAAATTTTAAAGTAGACGAGGATAGCGGGCATCAAGTTCCTGACGGGACTCACATTCTATTAGCGTATGATTTATCGCCGTCTGATACGGCATCGATGAATCGCAGGCATCTGCTGGGTTTTGCGACCGAGCAGGGAAGTGTGAACTCACATACCGCGATCCTGGCCCGTTCGTTCGGTATACCGGCTGTGGTTGGCTTGGAGGCATCGGTCATTCAAGTGACCGCTCTTACTCCAGCAGTGATCGATGGATATTCGGGGAAATTAATTTTAAATCCTACGCGTGATACTTTAG
>CAMCYT010000103.1 GCA_945885485.1 Prosthecobacter debontii | reverse complement strand
GATCGGAGCGAGTCAGGTCTAGAGAGAAGTGCGCGATGTGATCGTTGAGGTCTTCCTGATCGATGAGGGTTTGAGAAATGCGCCAGATTCTTTTGTCGGGGATTTCCTCGATCTGGGTGTGCTTGGTGTTTCTCGCTTCGGGGTCGAGGCGGATGAGGCCGTGGGTGTCGTGGTAGGCATACATCACTGCGGCGAGGGTTGGGATGGTGAAATCGCTTTCGACACTGGAGAGGGCAGCTTCGTAGTTTTGTTGGGAAAGTTGCTTGATGAATTGCAACACCGCGGCGCGGGTAGCTTGGGTGAGTGCGGTTTTGTTGCGGGTGAAGGGGATGGCTTTTTTCTCGGCGGTTGGTTGTGGGGTTTCGGAAATGAAATCCGGGTTACGGAGTTTTTCCCATTCATCGAGCAGGGAGGAATCGGTGGCGCGGAGCATGTCGCCGAAAAATAATTCCGCTTCTAACAGATCTTCGGTTTTTAGATTTAGTGGAACGGTCTGGACGAGAATTTTATAAACCTCAGTGAGGTGGCGGAGCAGGATGGCCTCGGATTTCTCCAGCTTGTAGGTTTTGATATAGTCTTCGAAAGATGTGTAATCCTCGAACATTTCACGGGCGATGGATTTCGGGCGAACCGAAGCTTCTTTAGCCCAAGGATTTTTCAGGACGAATTCGTTGTAGGTGGCGTAGATGAATTCTTTGCCGGGCTTCGGGTGCTCGACCTGATCCAGCGCATCCATGCGCGCGTCGAATTCGACGCCATCGGATTTCATTTCCGCAACCAACTGATCTTTTTCCTTGTCGATTTGTTTGCGGAGAATTTGCGAGGGGTCCTCGACGATGGCTTCGGCGAGGGAGATGACGTTCAGCGGGTAAGCGGGATCTGTTAGGTTGAGTTGCGGGATCGCTTCGATGAGGTAAGTGGCGAGGGCTTGGTTGAGGGAGAAGTCATCTTGGAACTCGATATTTAGGCGAATTTTTGCCGGGCCGGTGCGTTCGTGTTTCGGGATGATAGAGAGGATATTGCCCTCGACCAATCCGCGGAAGAGTTCGAAGGCACGTTTGCGGAGGGCTGATTTTTTGGTGGGGGTTTCGTGGGAGTCGCGGATGATGCGGCGCAGTGCCGCGCAGCCGTCATCGTCTTTGCGTGAAAGGAGGTTGAGTAACATCCCGTGACGCATCACGAACGATGAGGTGAGCTTTTCTGAAGGAGAATCGATGAGTTTTCGAAACGTGTTTTCGTCCCAATTCACGAAGCCTTTCTCCGGCGGCTTCTTCTTCATGGCTTTAGATTTTCCACCTTTCGCGGAGGCTTTGGCATCGGCCTTGAGATTGGCGATGACGTGTTCCGGTGCTTGGGCGACGACGTATCCGATGTCGTCGAAGCCGCGCCGCCCGGCGCGTCCGGCGATTTGCTTGAAGTCTCGGACAGCTAATGTTTTGGTTGATTGTCCGCCGTATTTGAAAAGCTGGGTGAAGACGACCGTGCGGATTGGTACGTTGACTCCGACCCCTAAAGTATCGGTTCCACAGATGACTTTCAGCAGGCCTTTCTGCGCGAGTTTTTCGACGAGGGTTCGGTATTTTGGGAGTAGGCCGGCGTGGTGTATCCCGAGGCCGTGGCGGAGGAGTTTTTTGATTTCCTTGCCGTAAGGAGAGCGGAAATCGGCATCGACAAGGATTTCGGCGATCGCGTCCTTTTCCTCTTTCGAGCAGAAATTCCGGCTCATCAAATCTTGCGCGGTTTGGGCGCAGGCGAGTTGGGAAAAGTGAACGAGGTAGATTGGTGCGCGGTTTGCGGTGACGAGTTCTTCGATTTTTTCCTCGAGCGTGACCGTGGAGTATTCGAACTCAAGAGGAACGGGTCGGTCTTCGGATTTTACTAGGGTCGTAGTAGTTCCAGTGAGCTGGGTGAGTATTTCTTGAAAAAAACCGGTATCGCCGATGGTGGCGGACATCAGTAGAAAGCGGGCGCGCGGTAGGGTGAGGAGGGGAATCTGCCAAGAGACGCCGCGTTCGTGATCGGAGTAATAATGGAATTCGTCCATGATGATGTCATCGGCGTCTGCGGACGCACCATCGCGGAGTGCGATGTTGGCGAGGATTTCCGCGGTGCAGCAGATGACGGGAGCGGAAGAGTTGACCGTGGCATCGCCGGTTATCATACCGACGTTTTCCGGGCCGAAGGTATGGCAGAGGGAAAGAAATTTTTCGTTGGCAAGAGCTTTGATCGGGACGGTGTAATAGCAGCGGCGCTTTTGGCAGATCGCACGGAATTGGAGGGCAAGTGCGACGAGGGATTTGCCAGATCCAGTTGGGGTGTTGAGAATGACGTTGTTGCCCGCGAAAAGTTCCAGTATCGCCTCTTCTTGGTGGCCGTAAGGAGTGGTGCCGGTTTTCTCAAGATAGGAGAGAAACGCATCGAGGATATCATCGGATGATGAGGGATCGTTGAGTTTTTCTGATAAGAGAGTAGGCATGCGGTGGGGATGTTAGCGGCAGGATTTTGAAATTCAAACCACCAAGGTGTGCTTTATCTGCGACCTTGGTGTGTGCCTGAGTGGGGTCAGGAACGTGTTGAAAACCCGAAAACCCGTTCTGGACATGGATGAGGGAGATCTCTACATTTTGCGGACTTTAAACAAACTATGAGACATTCCTTATTCAATCGTGCCACACGGACAGCGTTGATCGCTCTGTCCATCAGTGGAATCGCTATGGCGAAAGAGGCTGCAAAAGAGGCGCCTAAAGAAGTTGCAAAAGATGCGCCTGCACAGGCTGCAAAAGAAGCGCCTAAAGAGGCGCCGAAAGCTGCAGATATCAAACCGGATTCATCTTATGCGGCAGGTTATAGCGCAGGTAGCGCATTCGCGGAAAACTTTGGCAAATACGGCGTAAGCCTCGACGACTTTGAGATGGAAATTTTCATCAAAGGCTTCGCTGCAGCAGCTAAAGGTAAGAAGCCAGAGGTTGAGCCTGAGAAACTTCAGGCTGCCATGATGGGTTTAAGTGAAATAATCCAAGCACGTGAGAAAATTCTCGCTGAGGAAAATTTAAAAGCCGGTAATGATTTTCTTGCAAAAAACGGCAAGCGTGAAGGTGTGACCACCAACAAGAGCGGCCTCCAATACGAGGTTCTCGCTAAAGGCGGCGATCAAAAATACGTAGCTCCTGCCGAAGGTGCACCAAGCAATAAGTTGTTCGTGGTGAACTACAAAGGATCCAGAATCGACGGCACTCAATTCGATGCTTCACCTGAAGGTAAGCCTGTTGAGATGTCTCTTGAGGTCGTTGAAGGATTCCGTGAAGCCCTGACATCGATGCCAGTTGGAGCGAAGTGGAAATTGTTCATTCCAAGCAGCATGGCTTATGGGGAACAGCGCGCGAGTGTTGATCTCAGTCCAAACTCCACTCTGATTTTTGAAATTGAGTTGGTTGCGATCAAGGATGCTCCTCCACAGCCTGCCTTTCCAGAAGGATTTCAGATCCCTGGTGGTCAGTAATTCTCTGAGATAGAAATGATTTTAGCCTCCGGCTTCCATAGCCGGGGGCTTTTTTGTCTAAAAAACAGGTTTTAAGATTCTGAATCGTTGGTTACTTTTAAGGTGTTATGGCGAAGAAAGTGAAAAGCACGAAAAAAGGCGGAAAGCGAATTTTGTCGCTAATCTTTCACGTTATAGTTCTCATAATGATGGTGAATATCTATGATGCCGCACGCGCATTGTTTAGAAAAGACCTTCCTCCACCTCCGAAATTGGAAAAGCCTGTCACTTCGGTAAAGACTAGCGATGGAACTTTTGAATATCTAATGGCCGAGAAAAAAAAGAGAGAGGCTGATAAGGTTGCGAATAAGGGGACAATAGAGAAAACTCCTGAGAAGGCTCCTGAGAAAGAAAAATGATCCGACTGATCCGTCATATTTGACAGATCCAACGGATCTTATTTTTTCCGGCAGCTACTCTTCTTAAGATCAGCGGTTAAGAATTTTTGAAACCGCAGGTGCGCGCAGGCGATGCGGCTCTGGCATGTTAGAGCCAAGCAACGGACGGCAGTAGTTCATGAAATCCTGCGTCACTCCATTGCCTGCATCGTTGATGAAGTTATCCGGCATGTGACGGGTTTTCCCAGCGACTTTCTTGATGTCCACCAATTCATAATCGACCGAGTAATCGAGCACAGGGCGTTTGATCGCGACCGAGCCATCGACATTGTCCCACATCGCGAATTGCACGGCTTTTTCGCCAACTTCACGGGCTTCATGTGCATCGCGATCCGATTGGATGCCCATGAAAGAACGTTGGAGATAACCGAATGTATCTGAGCGGACACGTTTGATTTTCAGTCCGTCGCGGATGGTATCTGCAAGTAGATCGCCGAGTGCGCCGGTTCCGGAAAGTTGAACGTTGCCATGCGAGTCGCGTTCTTCTTTTCCGAGAAGTTTTACAATCATCGGGGTGCCATCGGGATCGGAGACGCCTTCAGAAACGGCGATCGTGCACATGCCGTATTTGGAATACATGCGATCGACGTCAGCAAGAAGTTGCTCGGTGGTGAAGTGGCGCTCAGGAACGTAAACGAGGTGTGGTCCGTCGTTGTAATATTTTTGCGCGAGTGCGGAAGCCGCAGTGAGGAAGCCGGCGTGGCGACCCATGACGCAGCCGATGTAAACGCCTTGAAGGGCGCGGTTATCGAGGTTCACACCCATGAATGCTTGGGCAACGAAACGAGCTGCTGAGCCGAAGCCCGGGCAGTGATCGTTTTCCATGAGATCGTTATCGATCGTTTTCGGAATATGGATGGCGCGCAGTTCGTAGTTCGCCGCTTGGGCTTGCTCGTTGACGATGCGGACGGTATCGGATGAATCGTTTCCACCGACGTAGAAAAAGTAGCGAATGTCGTGGGCTTGCATGACCTCAAACATGCGAGCGCAATATTCCTCATCGGGCTTATCGCGGGTGGAGAGCAGGCCGGAAGAAGGAGTGCCGGCGACTTGTTCGAGGTTGTGGGTGGTCTCGCGGGTGAGATCGACGAAGTTTTCGTTAATAATTCCGGAAACTCCGTGGACAGCTCCGTAAATCGAAGTGACTTGTGAGAACTTACGAGCTTCGAGGGCAACGCCGACGACACTTTGGTTGATCACTGGGGTGGGGCCGCCACCTTGGGCGACGAGAACTTTTCCTTCAAGACGATTACTCATAACGGTGGAAGGATTGCGGCTTTCCTGCAAACGGGAAACTCTAAATTTCAGAAATTATGGAGAAAAGGCGCGATCGATGATTCTGATTCTTGTGCGCACTTGCGCAGTAAGGAAATGAGCTACACATTTCTTGCGATATGAATCGCGAAGAGATGGCTGGGGTTTTGGATAAGATCGCTCTGTTGATGGAGTTGAAGGGGGAGAATCCGTTTAAAGTGCGCGCGTATCGGCAAGGTGCAGAGGTTGTTCTGGCGATGGAAGAGGATGTCGTTGAGTTAGCGAAGAACGATACATTAAATGGCATCAAAGGAATCGGCGAGGCCTTGCGTGATAAATTGGGTGAACTAGCGAAGACTGGGAAATTGGAATTTTACGAGAAACTCAAAGAAGAATTTCCGCCGACCATTTTTGATTTATTTGAGGTGCAGGGACTTGGGCCGAAGAAGATCAAGGCTTTGTATGAAGAGCTCGGTGTGGTGTCGTTGGAGAAACTCAAAGCGGCTTGTTTGGAGGGAAGGGTCGCGACGCTGGCGGGATTTGGAGAGAAAACGCAAAGCAAGATTCTCGAAGGAATCGCGGCGAATGAGAAATTTGCGGATCGATTTCTTTTAGGAAAAACCGGGATAGTCGTTGAGAGTATTTTGGAAATGCTGCGGATGCATCCGGAGATTTCCAGAGTGGCGGTGGCGGGATCGTATCGCAGAGCGAAGGAAACTGTCGGCGATTTGGATTTCCTGGTGGCGACAAAAGAAGGCGCGTTGGTGTGTGAAGATTTCACCACTCTGCCAGAAGTGGAATCCGTGATTGCGTGCGGCGAAACGAAAGCCTCCGTGCGTTTGAAAAACGGGATGCATTGCGATTTGCGGGCGGTGAAGAACGCCGAGTTTCCGTTTGCCTTGCAGTATTTTACCGGTTCCAAGGAGCACAATGTCGCACTACGATCACTGGCGTTGAAGAAGGGTTGGTCATTGAACGAATACGGCCTCAATCCAATCAGCGATAAAATCGAGCGACCCTCTGTGGAGGATGAAAAAGATATTTATCAGTTACTAGGTTTGCAGTATATCGAGCCGGAGCTGCGTGAAAACCGTGGCGAGATCGAGGCGGCGGCGGAGAAGCAGTTGCCGCGCTTGGTCGAGTTGATGAATCTGCGTGGGACGTTTCACAATCACACCACGGCTTCCGATGGAAAAGACAGCCTCGAAGGTATGGTGGAGGAAGCGATGGATCTCGGCTTGCAATACCTTGGGATTTCCGATCACTCGAAATCTTCTTTTTGGGCGAACGGCTTGAATGAGGAAAGATTGCTCGCGCAAATCGCCGAGATTAGGAATTTGGAGAAATCATTGAACGGCTTCCGTATTTTCTCGGGTAATGAAGTGGATATCCTCAAAGACGGCAGCTTGGATTTTTCCGATGATATCCTTGCCCAACTCGATTTCTGCGTCGCCTCCGTTCACAACCTGATGAATATGGACGAAGCAACCATGACCGCACGGATCTGCCGCGCGATGGAGAACGAACACGTGACTATGCTCGGCCATCTGACTGGCAGGCTCTTGATGAAACGAGAACCTTACGCGGTGGATCACGCAAAGATTATCGATTGCGCCGCGGCAACACGAACCGTGATTGAGCTAAATTGCAGTCCGATGCGCATGGATATGGATTGGCGCTGGTGGAAACGCGCACGAGACAAAGGTGTACTGTGCTCGATCAATCCCGATGCACACTCACGCGCTCAACTGCATTATCTCGGCCAAGGAGTCAGAATCGCCCGCAAAGGTTGGCTGAGAAAAGAGGATGTGCTTAATACTCGTTCAGCGCAAGAGATCGAAGCATTCTTGTCCAAGCCAAAGGCGGAGAGATGAAATAAGAAATCTGAATCTCACTGATCAATCAGTTCCTCTTGAACCTCAACGTTATTAAGGAGCTTGGATTCTTCGCTCTCAATGCGGGCTATTTGGGAGTTGAATTCGCGTAGCTGTTCTGTCGTCCATTGCTTCTTCCCGCTAGCGATGAAATCTTTGAGGAGAGTTGCAGATTTAAGGAATGCATCGATATAGTCCTTGGTTCTTGGGTCGACATTGTCTCTTAGACCTTTCAGAACGGAGACGTTTTCCCAGAGTGGGCTATTGACTCCGCGTTCTAGGTAATTTCCGGATTTTATTGTGTCGTTGAGTTCTTCGGCGGCTTCTTGGATAGCTTGTAAGGAGCCTGCCAGAGAAAGTTTGTTAGGGCCTTTTCCGCTCGCGTGAAGGCTGATGAGGCGGGCAGACTCGTGATTTGGAATCGCCTCCATGATGGATTTCAGTTTTTCGCGAACTTGTGGATGGGATATGCTTGCTGGGGTGCGAGTGATGGCGGCTTGCACCATTGCGTAGTCATCGATTGCTTTCTGGATTTTTACAGAACGTTCAGCTCTGCCGACTTCCCATGCCTGATCAAAATTTTCTATCAAAATGATTTGAGTTGCGACGATGGAGTTAATTCCCTCGATTACGTAGATGTCCTGAATGTCGGATTTATTGCCAATGGGTATGGCCATTACCTTGCAATCACGTTTTGCCGCGCCGCGGATCTTGGCAATGATGCCACCGACGGGGCGGACTTCGCCGGTTGCGGTGATGTCTCCGGTAACAGCGAATGATGGTTGGATTTGCTCACCGGTAATAATGGCTTCTGACATCATCGCGCAGGCGACGGCAGCTGATGGGCCGTCCTTCATGGTGTGTTTATCTGCAAAGCCGAATTCGATGCGGTGGCCACTTGGAAGGTCTTTGCCGTGTCGAACTCGCATGAGTTTTTCGACTTCCTCGGTAGCTGAGCGCATCATTTCGCCGACTCTTTGGTTGAAGCGAATGCCGAAAGAATTCCTATCATTCACATCCATGGGAACGGCAGTGGCGTTCATTTGGGTCGCACTGCCAGCAAAGTTATGGTTTGGCAACTCAATGACCAGCAAGCCTTTGACTTGGCTTTGTAAAAGTTTGGGCTGCTGAGCAAAAACATGGCTTGAAAGACAGCATGTAAGTAAAATGAAAAAGGTTTTGAATACAAGATTCATGCGGGCAAATTGGGTTATGTTGCAAAGTAAAGCAAGAATTTAGAGTTTGTCATGGCGTAGGGCTTGCAGGGAAGCTTTTTGGGGTTCATAGTTGGTGTGTATGTTCACGCCCGATTGGAAAAAAAATGCCAAGTATCTCGTTAAAGGAGCGACCAAATTTTTGAATTACAAAAGAGATTTGCTAAATGCCGATAGAGTGGCGGAGATTGAATCTCGGCGTAATGATTTGGTTCAAGCGATCAAGGAAAAGAATCGCGAAAAAGTGGATGAGGCATCAAAACAGTTACGAGCTACCTGTGAAAATGCGCTACCGCGTGAGAAGCCCCAGAATTGGTTTGAGGAAAATGTGGAGGTGATGTTCGTGGCGATCGTTATCGCGCTGGGTCTGAGAGCGTATTATTTGCAGCCGTTTCGGATTCCTAC
>CAMCYT010000102.1 GCA_945885485.1 Prosthecobacter debontii | reverse complement strand
ATCCTGCTCTTGCGATCAATCGCCGCAAAAAGACTGTTAGCCTCACCGATGCCTTCGGAAATACCAAGGAACAAAATACCGTCCGGTTTCAAAGCATAGTGGAACATGGGAATGAGCATTCTCTGCAAATCTGCACTCAAATAAATCATGAGGTTGCGGCAAGAGATCAGGTCGAGGCGCGAGAACGGCGGATCCTTGATGAGATCCTGCTCGGAGAAGACCATCAGATCGCGAATGCTTTTGTGGATGCGGTAACTGCCGCCATCGTTTTCTGGCGTAAAAAAGCGCGCCAGGCGTTCCGGTGAAATATCATCGGCTATGCTGGCTGGATAGACACCTGCGCGGGCGGTTGCAATCGCCCGGCTATCGATATCTGTAGCAAAGACTTGAATGGCGTAGTTTTGTTTGAGTGACTGCATGCGTTCAAACAGCAGGATAGCGATGGAATAAGCCTCTTCGCCTGTCGAGCAACCAGCGGACCAGACTCTGATTTCAGAGCCCAGAACTTTGTTCTCGAAAATTATTGGAATGGCCACTTCCTCCAGCACTTTGAAGGCCTCCGGATCCCGGAAAAAGTTGGTCACGCCGATCAATATATCGCGAAACAAGGCATCCGTCTCGTCGGGTGCTTGCTGTAGATACTTGACGTAGTTTTCAATGGAATCGATTTGGTGGACGGCCATACGGCGCTCGATGCGGCGCTGGATGGAGCTCGGTTTGTATAGGGAGAAATCATGGCCAGTCTTTGCGCGCAGCAGAATGAAGATCTTTTTCATGGGGCCTTCAGCCATGATCTCTTGAACGATTTGAGTCCCCGTGGGTTTGTTGTAGGCTTGGCTGGCGTAGGCGATCAACTGAGCGGGCATTTCGATGGGTGATAGCACGTAATCCACTAAGCCGGTTTTGATGCAACTGAGCGGCATGCTATCGAACTCGGTCGATTCGGGTTTTTGCGCCATGAACATACCGCCCTCGCCCTTGATTGCGCGCATACCCAGCATGCCGTCACTGCCGGTGCCGGCAAGCACAATGCCGATGGCCTTTTCACGCTGGTCCTGCGCGAGGGAGCGGAAGAAAAAATCAATAGGTAAGCGTAGGCCGCGTGGTTCTACAGGCTCGATCAAATGCAAAGCGCCGTTCAGAAATGCCATATCGTGGGCCGGTGGGATGATGTAGACACTGTTAGATTGAACCACTATGCCATCATAGACCTCATGCACCTGCATGCGTGTGTAGTGCTGGATAAGCTCGCAGAGTATGCTCTTGTGATTCGGGTCCAGATGCTGGACTAACACGAATGCCATGCCGGGATCGGAATCCGTTGGCATGCCAGAAAAGAAGGCTTCAAACGCCGCTAAGCCCCCAGCCGAGGCTCCAATACCCACCACTGGAAAATTTAAAATTGGAGCGGGATCACCCGGTAAGTCCGGCTTAGGGGAAACTTTTTTCATAAAATTCAGGCAAAAAACGGATTTAAATAACTAAGGAATATCACTGTGATCGGATTCTTATTTTTATGAAAGGAAAAACATGATAAATATGGGTTCCTTGGGTAATAGAACGATCAATCTAAATCATCAAAATAGTCAGTGGATACGGATGATTTTGATATAATGTCCCCGATGTTTTTTGAGGGACTCCCGAATACGCTTTATTTCAATAATTAGCGTCCGAAAACCGAAGTTAAAGAAGGTTAATAAATTCTCTTTTCCTCTTCCATCCATTGGCACTTGGGAGTATATTATTACACAAAGGCTAAATTATAAATTCCTAGGAGTTAGTCTGATAAATTATACCGCGTCGCAAAATGACAGAGCTAAATAAAATTCGCGTACTGTCCTTAGAGGATATGCCTAACGATGTTGAACTGCAGCAGGATGTGTTGAGGTATTCCAATATCGCGATGGATTGGAAGACCGTCGCAAATCAGCATGATTTCGAGGCAAGCGTAGTTTCTTTTCAACCGGATGTGATACTAGCAGATTTCAATCTACCTAACTACGACGGTGAAGCGGCGCTCAATTTTGTGCAAACCCACTATCCGCATATTCCTGTTATCATCGTCACCGGTACGCTGGGCGAAATCAAGGCGGTCCAGTTAATCAAGGATGGCGCTGTCGATTATATCCTCAAAGATCGCTTGGCCCGCCTGCCCGATGCAGTAACGAGTGCTGTCGTAAACGCGCGCCTCGCTGAGGAGCGTAGGGAATCCAATATCAAACTTGCCGAAAGCGAACGAAAACTGAAAAACAGCCTGCTCGATTTCGTGGGATCACTCGCTTCCATCGTCGGTTTACGCGATCCTTACACCGCAGGACACCAGCGCCGTGTAGCAGAACTCGCGGTGGCTATAGCTAAAGAAATGGGACTGAGCGAATTTCAAATTGAAGGGATACATCTGGGCAGCATGATTCATGATATCGGCAAGATCCAAGTGCCCGCGGAAATACTGAGCAAACCGGGACGGCTTAGCGACCTTGAATACCAAATCGTCAAACAGCATGTGATAGCTGGTTATGAAATCATGAAAGACTGTGAATTTCCTTGGCCCATCGCGCAAATGATTCTGCAACACCATGAACGGTTAGATGGTTCCGGATACCCCTATGGATTGACTGGCGATAAAATTATTCTTGAGGCGCGGATATTGTCGGTGGCTGACGTGGTGGAGGCGATTTCATCACATCGCCCTTATCGTGCTGCACTTGGCATCGAAGTTGCGCTCAAAGAAATCACAAGTGGTCGAGGAGTGACATATTGTCCGCAGGCGGTTGATGCCTGTATCGCTTCATTCAAGGAGCGTGGATTTAAATTCAGCACCTGAACGATTGCAATCACGCCCTGGATTGGACCTTCACTACCTCGGAATTTTGGCAAACGGCCTGCTCATCGCCTTTGGTAAAATCCCTATGGTATTCCACAATCACTAACGATTCATTCTCAGCTTTCGCCCGTTTTTTTGCCCGATACATCGCTTGATCGGCGGTTTCAACCAGCATCTTAGAGCTCTTCGCACACGATGGAAAAACACTGATACCAACGGCGGCACCAAAGCCTCCCTCCTTGCTAAACTGATTCGGTTCCCGGAAGGTAGTGCGGATTAGATTCTTGAGTCGCTCTAGACTCTGAAAGCTCTGATTCGCTGGTGTGATAAACACCACGATGAACTCGTCACCACCATAACGGAATGCCATGTCACCGGAGCGGCAGTTGGCCCTAAGATTATCGGCAATGAATTTTAGAACATGATCCCCTTTGTCGTGGCCAAGGGTGTCATTGATAGGTTTGAAACCGTTGAGATCAATAAAGGCCAGGATTACCAAGTCTCCATGGGCCTCTGCTCTGGAGCATGCCCAATCGAGATGTAAATCCACGTACCAACGATTCGGTAAACCTGTTAGAGAATCATGAAAAGCACGGTGCTCAAATTGAGAAAAGTGGGTTCTTCCTAGCCAAACAGCTCCGAGCAGAAGCGCGGCCTGAATGAGCCCTAGACTTAGCACCCAATACCTATGATCGAAGTCCTCGTGATGAACTGGCAAGGCGTCATTTGATCTGCTGGAATTCTTCTCCGAACTCTGCTGAATCGTGTGAATATAGTTAGTCAGTTGGAAATATCCTCCCACTTGAATCACCACAATGATGATGAGGGGTAGCCAGATTTTTTTCCTATTTTTCATGGGCGATGAAAACGGCTGGGGTAGCAATGTTGAATGGGGTGTCCCTCTCTAATCTAAATTCAGTCTCAAATATCACGCGAGGACCACTTGCGCCATACGGTCTTTGGGGACGATATTGCACGCATCGATAACAAGCGGGATCTCATCAGCTAATTGTTCGTAGTCCACATCTTGATTAGCCGAGCAAACCACAGCGGCGGCGAAGCGTCCCAAATTTTCACGATTCCAATTGATGGAGGATTGTCCTGACCAGTGGCCGCGGTGCGGCGGAATGATAAGGATGCCTGGATCATAATATTCCACATCAGCTCCTTTATCCTTTAGGAGATTCATAATCGTATAGGACTTTGATTCACGATCATCAGAGACACCCGGTTTATAGGCGAGGCCAACTACCAGTATGGTCTGACCACTTAGAGATTGCCCAGTATGATTGATAGCTTCTAACAGGTGATTGACCACATAGTTGGGCATTGAGCGATTGATCTGACCGGCCAATTCGATGAAGCGGCAATCGATATCGAGTTCCCTAGCCTTCCAGATCAGATAATAAGGATCAATGGGGATACAATGGCCGCCGACTCCGACTCCCGGATAGAAGGGCATGAAGCCGAAGGGTTTCGTTTTCGCGGCATTAAGAACCTCCCATATATTGATCCCCATTGCCGTGTAGATAGTCTTAAGCTCGTTGACTAAAGCGATGTTTATGAAACGAAAAATATTTTCGGTTAATTTCACTGCTTCGGCGGTGTCGCAACTGCTCACGGGGACAATTTTATCGATCGCTCTACCATAGAGTTCTACCGCTCTTTTAAGGCATTCTTCTGTTAGGCCGCCAATTACCTTGGGGATATTGAAAAGTTTGCTTTCTGAGTTTCCGGGGTCTTCTCGCTCTGGAGAGAATACCAAGTGAAAATCGGTGCCAGCTTTCAGTCCGGAGCCTTGTTCAAGAACGAGTCGGAATTCATCACGGGTCGTTCCGGGGTAGGTGCTTGATTCGAGAGAGACGAGCATGCCGCGCCGGAGGTGGGGGGCGATATCTTTTCCGACGCCTAGAACGTGGGAAAGATCTGGGTCTTGATGTTGAAGTAAGGGGGTAGGGACGCAAACGATGATGGCTTCGCTCTTGGATAGATCGTTAGGGTCTGAGGTGACTTCCAAGGAGCCATTACTCAATGTGTCAGCTAGATCTTCAGAGGAAATGTGCGCAAAAGGGGAACGCCCTTTCCGTAACTCCAAAACTCTTTCTTTGTCGGAATCGTAACCAAGGGTTTGGCATCCGGCTTTAGCAAAACCCAAAGCCAAGGGAATGCCAACATAGCCGAGTCCGATGATGGCAACTTCAAAACATGCAGAATTGGGTTTAGGGGTCATGATTGGCTGGATATAGGTTGTGGGTTGCGTGTCATTGGGGCTCCTAGATCACGTTTTCTGAGTAAGATGAATTGAATGGTTGCCCACAATGAGGTGAAAACCCGAAGCTGATGCCATCCAAGAGTATCGATGAAAACGGAAAGAATCATTTTCCAGTAATCATTCCATGATGAGGAGCGCAGACGGGATGTTTCGGTGATAAGGATGGAGAGCAATGTGAGAAATGCAGATGTGGTATAAGCGAGCAAAACGAGTGTAAGAATCTCTTGCCAGGCGGTGAGCCCTAGCACCAATAAAACGACAGCTAAGACATAGGCGGTAAATTCGACAATGGGAGCCATGGCTTCGAAGATTAAAAAATAAGGCATGCCCAATAGGCTGGTAGTGCCATATCGAGGATTTAAAAACATGCGCCAATTACGGAAGAGAGCCTGAATTGTCCCACGTTGCCAGCGGTTGCGCTGAGAGAGATAAAGGTCAAGTTTTTCGGGCACTTCAGTGTAGCTAACCGCATCTGGGATGAAGGCTAAGTTGAGATCGCGTTTGTTTTTTCGATCGAAGAGAAATCCGTTCAAGCGAATAGTGTACTCGATGTCATCGGTGATGGCATCGGGCCAAGGGCCACCCGTTTCCTCGAAAACCGATTTCTTGATCAAGAGAAGAGCTCCGGAAATACTGAGCATGCTTTGCAAGCGGTTCAGGCCGATGCGTAACCATTGGAAGCTACGGGTATATTCGATTTCCTGATTCATGCCCAGCCAAGTCTTAGGCAAGCCCCGCTTTATGATGACTCCGTTTTCAATAACCAAGCCATTTGATGGGCGGACTACCCCAGTTGCTGCGGCGAGGTTGGGGTCGAATAGGAAGGGACGTGCCATGCGCTGCAAGCCATCAGCTTCAATCACACAATCTGCATCGATGATACAGATGAGTGGATAGTGGCTGAGGGTAACGCCGGCATTTATCGCATCTGCCCGCCGGCCATTTTCTTTTACGATCACCACGAGGTTGGGATAATCTGAAGATGCATAAACCGCTTGGACTTTTTGTGTTTTGATGTGAGAAGCTCCATGTTTTTCTAGGCGCTGGATGTTGAAGCTTTGCTCGAGTAACTTGATTGTTTCGTCGGTCGATCCGTCATCCACCACGATCACTTCATGGACGGGATAATCGAGTTTGAGAATATTTTCTACTGTTCCAATGATAATGGCGGCTTCGTTATGAGCGGGGATGATCACGGATATCGGAAGGGAAAGATTTGACTTCACAATACGATCGAAGTCCGACGCGGTACTTTTATTATTATAATCACGAATCCGGATCGCTCCGAGGCAGACCAGTAGTAGATTGATCGCGCTGAGCGCAACGAAGTAGATGAGAATAGTTAAGGCACAAATTTGTAGAATCGCTATCATGACGGGTTGTTAGTTATTTCAAGGAGACCATGCTCGCCAAGTACTTGGCAGCACATGTCATGCGCGTAAACATCGTGAGTGCTTTTCATGATATCCTTGAGTTTTTCGATGCCGGTTAGGCCAAGTGAGTGAAGCGCCTGGGCGGCTGAAAAGCGCACCCACCAGGAGGAGTCGGACATGGCTTCTGTTAAGATAGGAATGTGCGTTTTCGCGTGCAATTTACCTATGGCCTCTACCGCTTTGTTGCGAACTGCCCATTCTGGATCGTGACTCAGTTCGGCTATCGGCGAGATAGCAACAGGATCTCCAATTTCTCCCAAGGCACGCGCCGCATTGAGTCGTATGCTGAAATCTGAATGATCGAGTAAGCGGATCAATTCGTGCACTGCCTGGGTCTCTTTAAGCACCCCTAAAACACGGATCGCAACATTGATAATATTGTTAGAATATTTTCCTTGCGAGTTTTCCAGCACGGAAAGAAGCGTTGGCACCGCGAATGATCCATAATCACAAGTGATTTCGACCAAGCGTAACCAGTTGATCTCATGGTCTGTATCGAAGGCGAGAAGTGTGGGTTCAATATACTTTGTCTGACCGTGAGCGGCTAACGAACGAGCCGCGCAATAGCGGACCTCCATCACTTCATCCTCAAGAGCATGAAGAAGTGCGTCTGCGGATGTGTCATTTTTCAGATGACCGAGACGCTCTGCCGCCTGCAGTCTTCGTTTGATAGAGGTGCTGTTCAGGGCGGAGGTTTCTTTGTCGACCTCGATCAACTCACTAAACAAGGGCAGTAATCGAGATTGATCGGTAGGCTGGAGATTTTTGGAGAATTCCATCAGCAAGCGCATCGCCTCAAATGGTTTTTTCTCCATGGACTTAATCACTGCCGTCTTCGGGGTTTCGCATTCAATATAGCTCATCAATAGTGGCTCGTTGATCTGATCAAATGCGATGGCGTGTTTTTGTTGTCGGTCGGCCTGCCAATGCACAGCAGTGATGATCATGAGTAGAAGAAAGATCATGCCGGTTAGCGCCAGCCCGATATTCAACGCGAGAGGCAATAAGTTATGATTTAGAATTTCCATGATAGTCCGATGGTTGGTGTCCACATTTGATACAATTCACTATTGTTGTTTGTTTGGAATCGGTAGACATATTCCAAACCCGCAAAGAGGGTGAGATTAGGTTTGATAGGCTCTTTGTAGAAAATGCTAAACGTGTAGGCATCCGACAGAGCCGTGCCGGTAGTGCCAAAATCGAGATCTGGGTCCGTTCCGTAGGAGATGCCGATAGATAATTGGCCATCACGAGGCAGATCGCCGAAGACGACTGAGGCGCCGTAGCAATCGAAGTCTGCTTGATCGTGTACCCAGCCATGAGTGTAGCGAAAGGTGGCAAATGTGTTTTCCGTGAACCAGTAGGAGATGCCCGGTTTGATTAGCGTGATACCATCATCTTCCCAAGCAGGAGCGTAGGAACCAAAATTCAGTTGTTCCACATCGAAGATAAATCCCAGCTTCTGGTTCAGTCTGTATTGCAGGCCGAGGGAATAGCGCTCGCTTGGTAAGAAGTCCGCATCTTGAGTCAGTGAGACTTCGCCATGAAGTTCGAGGTTATCGAGTGCATACCATGCTGCATTGAATCCATACATGATATCGGTACCGTTTGGAGGTCGATGCATCATGTCCACGCTGGTGCCCAATAAGAGTTTTTTGTCATCTAGATAGTAGTAGAGGTCTAGGCTCTCTTTTTGCCAACTATCGCGACCTTTATTGAAAAAGCTCCAGCTGTATGCGGGGACGAGTGTCCACTGATATGCTGGCTCGCTCTCGAGTTGTTTAGGTGATATATTCCCAGTTGAAAGTGGGCTGTTAGGAGATTGGCCGTAGTGATTTTCCAAGAGGAATATCATAGCCAAGATGACCAGGCACGTGTGTTTATTGATGGTAATTCTCATTGGGTAATTCCTCCAGTAAGTTTGTTCTTGAGTAGATCATCGATTGTATTTTCCAGTGTCCATTTCGGAGTGAATCCGGTGAGCCGTTTCAACTTATTCACGTTGGGCTTTCGCTGGGTGATTTGGTCGAAATGCTCGCCGTAAGCCTGGTCGAAAGACACAAACTCGATCGATGATGTGCTTTCAGTGTGAGCGATCACTAGTCTTGCTAAATCAAGAATGCTGATCTCGCGGGTGTTGCCGACGTTGACCACTTG
>CAMCYT010000101.1 GCA_945885485.1 Prosthecobacter debontii | reverse complement strand
AACGCATCAAAGAAGAAGCCGAAAACGCAAAAATCGCCCTCTCTTCCAGCCAGTCCTACGACATCAACCTGCCATTCATTACCGCAGATGCGACTGGACCAACACACATCCAGCTCACACTATCACGCGCCAAACTCGAACAACTTACCGACAAACTTTTCGAGCGCACCAAGAAACCTGTTAGAGACTGCCTCAAGGAAGCTGGCGTTTCCGCTGCCGACATCGATGAACTCGTTCTCGTCGGCGGCATGACCCGTATGCCGAAAGTCGTCGAGATCGCTCGTGAACTCGCTGGCCAAACTCCTCACCAAGGCGTCAACCCTGACGAAGTCGTCGCCATCGGCGCAGCCATCCAAGGCGGCGTTCTCCGCGGCGATGTCAAAGATGTCCTGCTTCTCGACGTCACCCCGCTCACGCTCTCCATCGAAACCGAAGGCTCACGCGCCACCCCGATGATCGAGCGCAACACCACCATCCCAGCGAAGAAATCCCAAGTCTTCTCCACCGCTTCCGACAATCAACCTGCCGTTGACATCCGCATCTCCCAAGGAGAGCGCCCGATGTTCATCGACAACAAATTGTTAGGAAACTTCAAACTCGATGGCATCTCCCCAGCTCGTCGTGGTGAACCACAAATCGAAGTCACCTTCGACATCGACGCCAACGGCATCCTCCACGTTTCCGCTAAAGACAAACAATCCGGCAAAGAGCAAAAAATTTCTATCCAAGGCTCCTCCGGCCTCTCCAAAGAAGAAATTGAAAAAGCCAAAAATGATGCCGAGGCACACGCCGAAGAAGACCGCAAACGCGTCGAAAAAGTCGATGCCGTCAACAAGGCCGAAAACCTCGCCTTCTCCGTCGAGAAACAACTCGGCGAACTTGGCGACAAAGCTCCAGCCGAACTGAAATCTTCACTCGAAGAAAAAGTCAAAGCCGTCCGCGACGCAATCACCAGCGACGACGTTGACAAAATCAACGCCGCTGCCTCCGACCTCGAAGGCCAACTCCAAGCCCTTTCCGCAGCAGCTCAACAAGCCGGCGCAAGCATGGGTGGCGACCCAGAAGTCGAACCCGCCGCAGCATCCTCGGAATCCTCGGAACCGAAAAAAGCCAAAGGCAAAGTCGTCGACGCTGAAGTCGTAGATTGATCCGAGAACCCCCGCCATGAAGAAATCAGTCATTTCAAAACTCCTCACGGAACTCGAACAGCTCGTCCAGACCGAGTTCGAGTCCGGTGTGGAATTTTGGTTGGCTCGCGACCTTCAGAAGGCTCTTGGTTACACCAATTGGCAGAACTTCAAGAAGGTAGTGGAGAGCGCCGCCACAGCCTGCAATTCCTCTGAGCATAAGGTCTCCGATCATTTTACTGAGGTCAGTAAAATGATCCCTCTAGGCAAAGGCGGACAACGGAAAATCCAAGATTTTGCCCTCACCCGCTACGCGTGCTATCTCGTTGCCCAGAACGGAGATCCCGCAAAGGAAGAAATCGCGTTTTGCCAAACATACTTCGCTCTCCAAACCCGCAAACAAGAACTCATCGAGCTTCGGATCGCTGAAGTTGAGCGCTTGCAAGCCCGCAAGAAGCTGACCGAATCCGAGAAACTTCTCTCCAAACTCATCTTCGAGAAAGTAGGAGATGATCGCAGTTTCGGACTGATTCGCAGCAGGGGCGATCAGGCGCTCTTCGGTGGCAAAACCACGCAGGACATGAAGACCCGCCTGAAAGTGCCGGATAATCGCCCCCTTGCCGATTTCCTACCAACCATCACCATCAAGGCAAAAGACTTCGCCAACGAAATCACCACCTTCAGCATCAGCCGCGACGGCCTCTCCACCGAAAAAGCAATTAGCCACGAACACGTGAAAAACAACACCGATGTCCGTAACCTGCTCGGCGAACGGAACATCGTCCCTGAAAATCTTCCCGCTTCTGAAGACCTCAAGAAAGTGGAACGCCGCTTGATATCAGAACAGAAAAAACTTCCCAAGGGAGGGAAATCCAAATGATCACTCTCCAGCTCAAAATCATAAACATGGCGGATACAATCCGCCGCCACACTAACAAAAAATTTCCACTCTCGTGAACACGGGCTGTGGCTTCTCAAACCAAACAATAACTAAGAAACGTATAAAACATATGGCTAACATCAAACCACTCGGACAACGTGTCCTCGTCAAACGCCTCGAAGCAGACGCGATCAGCGCGGGCGGAATCGTCCTTCCTGACACTGCTAAAGAAAAACCACAAGAAGCTGAAGTCCTCAGCCTCGGCACCGGCGGCAAAGACGACAACGGTAAAACCATCGAGTTCTCCGTTAAAGTCGGAGACAAAGTTCTGATCTCCAAATACGGCGGAACAGAAGTCAAACTCGACGGCCAAGAAGTCCTCATCATCTCCGAATCCGACATCCTCGGCATCGTCAGCTAATTTTCAAAATTCAAATCTCAAATCTCAAATAATATTATGGCCAAACAATTACTATTCGACGAAGCAGCACGCCAGGCACTCCTGCGCGGTGTTGAAAAACTCGCACGCGCCGTCAAGGCAACTCTCGGCCCAGCCGGACGTAACGTCATCCTCGATAAAAAATTCGGTTCCCCAACCATCACCAAAGACGGTGTTTCGGTTGCCAAGGAAATCGAACTCGATTGCCCTTACGAAAACATGGGCGCTCAGCTTATCCGTGAGGTTTCCTCAAAAACTTCCGACATCGCAGGTGACGGAACCACCACCGCTACGGTCCTCGCAGAAGCCATCTACAAAGAAGGCCTCCGCAACGTCACCGCCGGTGCCAACCCGATCTCGCTTCAACGCGGTATCATGAAAGCCACCGAAGCCATCGTCGCCCAACTCAAAATCATTTCCAAACCTGTCTCAGACACCAAGGAAATCGCCCAAGTCGCAACGGTCTCCGCTAACTGGGACACCGAAATCGGCGGGATCATCGCAGAGGCCATGGACAAAGTCGGTAAAGACGGAACCATCACCGTTGAAGAAGCCAAAGGCATCGAAACCACACTCGACGTTGTCGAAGGTATGCAGTTCGACAAAGGCTACCTCAGCCCTTACTTCGTCACCGATCCAGAATCCATGGAAGCCAGTTTCGAAAGCGCACTGATCCTCATCCACGAGAAAAAAATCAGCTCGCTCAAAGACATGCTTCCTCTGCTTGAGAAAGTCGCCAAGTCCGGCAAACCGCTCATCATCATCGCGGAAGACGTCGAAGGCGAAGCCCTCGCGACTCTCGTGGTCAACAAGCTCCGCGGCATCCTCAACATCGCTGCTGTCAAAGCTCCTGGTTTCGGCGATCGCCGCAAAGCCATGCTCGAAGACATCGCCATCCTCACCGGTGGCCGCGTGATCACCGAAGACCTTGGCATCAAACTGGAGTCTGTTGAACTCAGCGACCTCGGCCAAGCCAAACGCATCACGATCAGCAAAGATTCCACCGTCATCGTTGAAGGTGGCGGCACTTCCGAAGCCATCACCGGCCGAGTGAACCAAATCCGTCGTCAAATCGAAGAAACCACCAGCGATTACGATTCCGAGAAACTCCAAGAGCGTCTCGCGAAACTCGCAGGCGGTGTTGCTGTCATCAATGTAGGCGCAGCAACCGAAACCGAGATGAAAGAGAAGAAAATGCGCGTCGAAGACGCCCTTCACGCCACTCGCGCAGCAGTGGAAGAAGGCATCGTCCCAGGCGGTGGCACAGCTCTCATCCGCGCTCAAGCAGCTCTCGGTGATCTCGGCCTCACAGGTGACGAACTCACTGGCGCAGGCATCGTTGCTCGTGCCGTCGAAGCTCCGCTTCGTCAGCTCGTCGCTAACGCCGGCCGCGAAGGCGCACTCGTCGTCGAAAAAGTCAAAAACGGCAAAGGTGGCGAAGGCTACAACGTCGCTACTGATAAATTCGAAGACCTCATCAAATCCGGTGTAGTTGACCCAACCAAAGTCACCCGCTCCGCTCTGCAAAACGCAGCTTCCATCGCTGGCCTCCTACTCACCACCGAAGCCCTAATCACCGACCTTCCAGAAAAGGAAGCAGCCGGTGCAGGCGGACACGGTCATGACCACGGCGGCATGGGCGGCATGATGTAACCCAAGGAGGGGCTGCATTCTGCTGCCCTTTCCAAAAATTCACTAGCCGGGCAGGACCATCCTGCCCGGCTTTTTCTTTATCAAAAACCTTCGACCTTTTCCCTCCATCGTTCATCCTCCCACCCATGAAACTCTTCGATCAAGTTCGCGAGATTACTCTCATTGAGAAAATCAACTCCCTGCTTTCATGGGACCAAGAAACTTATCTACCCACCAATTCGGCAGATTACCGCTCCAAACAACTCGCCTACCTCGCCACTCTCGCTCACAAACTTTCCACTTCCAAATCCTACCTCAACGCCCTCGCCAAAGCCGAAGCCAAGGATAAAGGCAAAAAACCTATCTACTCCGCGAACCTCCGCGAGCTTCGTCGCATCTCCGATCGCGCCACGAAAATCCCCACCGAACTCGTTGCCCGCGAGTCATCAACCGAATCCGCCGCACACCACGCCTGGATCCACGCACGCAAGCAATCCGACTTCTCAATTTTCGCCCCTCACCTCCAGAACCTCGTCGATATCGCCCTGCAAAAAGCCGATCTCTGGGGCTACTCCGACGAGCCTTACAGCGCTCTGTTAGAAGGTTACGAGCGGAAAACTTCCACCCAAAACATCGCCGGTCTTTTTGATAATTTACGCGATAAACTCGCGCCTATCTCTGCCGCTGCCGTTGAGAAATCCAAATCTCTCAATCCTTCATTGCCTCCTGGTATCTATCCACACCGCGCCCAACAAGATTTTAACTCACTCGTCGCCGCTGAAATCGGTTTCGATTTCCACGCCGGCCGCATCGACACAACCGCCCACCCATTCTGCGCCACCCTCGGACCTCAAGACATCCGCATCACCACCCGCTACGACCTCAACGATTTCACCTCATCCCTCTTCGGTATCATGCACGAAGTCGGCCACGGCCTCTATCAACAAGGACTCCCTCACGATGACTTCGGCCTACCCTCCGGCTCCGCCGTCTCACTCGGCATCCACGAATCCCAATCCCGCCTCTGGGAAAATCAGGTCGGCCGTTCAGCCGCGTTCTGGAAAAAATTCTATCCCTTCGCCAAACAATACTTCCCTCAACTCGCAGACTTTCCGTTAGAAAATTTCATGCACTTCATCCATCGTGCTGAACTCTCGGAAATCCGCGTCGAGGCCGATGAAGCCACTTACGATCTACACATCATCCTGCGTTTCCAAATCGAACGCATGCTTCTGAAAAAAGAAATCTCCGTCAAAGACGTTCCCGCAACATGGAACGAACTATTCAAAAAATCCTTCGGTTTCCTTCCTAAAGACGACGCCCACGGTTGCCTCCAAGATGTCCATTGGTCATTCGGCGGTATTGGCTATTTCCCAACCTACACGCTCGGCAACATCAATGCCGCCCAACTTTTCCAAACCGCCATTTCTGATCCGAAAATCAAATCCGCCAACGAAAATGCCGACTACGCACCCTTGCTCAAATGGTTGCGTGATAACATCCATCGCCACGGATCGATTCACGATCCTGTGGATCTCATGAAGATGGCAACTGGACGCGCACCGGATACCAGCGACTACCTGAAACATCTCTCCGCTCGTTATCTCTAACATTTCACTCATTATGTTTATCGTTATCGAAGGTATAGACGGAACAGGGAAATCCACCCAATCCAAACGCCTCGCCGAGCATTTCAGAGCTCTAGGTAAAACCGTAACCTTGTCCCGCGAGCCCACCGACGGACAATGGGTAACCTTGCTCCGCAAATCCGCGGAAACCGGTCGACTCTCTCCCGACGAAGAACTCCAAGCCTTTTACAACGACCGCAAACAACACGTCGAGGAACTCATCCGGCCCTCACTCGCCGCAGGACACGTCGTCATTTTAGACCGTTACTATTTCTCAACCATGGCCTACCAAGGCGCACGTGGTTTCGATCCCATTCAAATCCGCAAAGACAACGAAGCCTTCGCCCCCGTCCCCGATCTCCTGCTCATCCTCGACCTCGATGTCGACACCGCGCTCACCCGCATCGGCTCCCGCGGCGATACCGCTAACGAATTCGAACAACGTTCCAACCTAAGCCGTTGCCGCGAAATTTTCCTCTCTCTGAAAGACGAACCCTTCGCTAAACTCATCAACGCCAACGGCAGCACTGATGAAGTCTCACAAAGCATTCTCCAAGCAGTTTCCTAACAACTAGCGATCCGCACTCACTTACCTCATGATTCCTCGTCGTTACGCCAGCATCGTTTGCTCCTCGATCGTGGGAGGCTTGGCCTGTTGGTTGATCCCAGGAAGCAGCGTCGAGCGTTACGCCTTTCTCTTCACAACCATCCCCTTCACCGGTTCCCAATCCGTCATCGATGGCAATGGTTCACTCGAAAATCCTTACGCACATAAATCATCCAAGTCGGTCGACTTTAAAAAAATCAGCCAACCCATCGATATCACAATCACCGATGATCCGAAACAGATCTTCCAATCATCTCCCGCATCACCCGTTGATTTTGCGATCATTCTCAAAAATTTAACCAGGCTCCACCAAGACTCCATCGCCATCGGCACTCCGCTAACATGGGCTGATCCCGAAGCCATTCCTCTCGCCGCATTGGATCAGCAACTCGATGCTATCCCTCACCTCATTACCTCAGCCCCATTATCCAGAGGCTCGACCCCATCACCCATCCCTCCTGCATTTCGCCGCGCCTCGATTAACCTTGCCCAACTCCATGGCAACACCTCTCTCATTCCAGTCGTTAATCGGATACCCATCCCTGGAGTTCTGTTAGGAAATGAAAAGTCACTCGCTGGCTTCACCGCACTCGAATCGGAGCCCGATCAGAGCTCCCTCCCACTTATCGCCATCTGGGATGACCGCGTAGTTCTTTCCTTCCACCTACTCACTGCACTCAATCACCTGCAAGTTCCTCTCGATGCCATTGAAATCCACGTAGGTCGTCACATCTATCTCGGAAAAAAATCTTCCTATATCCCCATCGATAACTACGGCCGACTCAGCTTTTTCCCCGAGGAATTTAAAACCATCAAAAACCAACCGCTCCCTGCGGAAGAATTACTCGATACCATAGCGCAACCTTTTCCCGAAAATAACTTCAAGCCTATCATCATCCGCAACACCCATTCCACGCAGGATCTTCCCTCTATCGAATTTTCTAACTCTCTCATCCAATCCATCACCCTGCTTTCCAATCCATCCGACGGGTTTTCTATCAAATATTACGCCAACCTCACCAAAGACGTCGAACTACTCTTTATGGCCGCCCTGCTCTGCCTGATTTTCGGCATCCAGAATTTCTGGTACGGCCGCGACGCCCGCGGCCCACTCATCGCACTGACCGCAGCTATCATCATCATCCATTTCCTGATCGTCCATCTCACTGCAACATGGATCCCCACCCTCCCGGCACTCCTAACACTCGCTTTCGCTATCTTCTTCACCAAACGCAAATCCAACCAATACCGCCGCGGACGCTTCACTCTCCCATGGTAAAATAAACTTGGTCCTCAATTAGCTATTATTTTACACAACCTCAGCTTTGCGCTCCTTTTGCGATCTCTGCGACTTTGCGTTGAAAAGAAACCCCAACTGCACTTTCCATCTCCCATGGTGAAACCGCTTCCGTTTTACCGATTTCACTGCTTAGCTAACCCCGTCCATGAATCCCGCCGAAAAAGCCCACGCCCTGATCGAAGCCCTGCCCTACCTCCAGGACTTCCGCTCGAAAACCATTCTCATCAAAATGGGCGGCTCCGCCATGGAAGATCCCGAGCTCGTCGCCAGCGTCATGCGCGACATCACCTTTCTTGAAGTCGCCGGCATCAACCCCGTCGTCGTTCACGGCGGAGGCAAAGCCATTTCCGCAGCCATGGAACAATCCGGCATCGAGGCGAAATTCATCAACGGCCTCCGTTACACCAGCGAGGAAGCCATCGACATCGTTTCCCGTGTCCTCTCTAACGAAATCAATCCCAGCCTCGTCCGCATGATCCGGGACTTCGGCGGAAAAGCCATCGGCATACCCGGAACCGATATCTTCCTCGGCGAAAAAATCAAATCCTTCGACAAAGACAACAAACCCATCGACCTCGGTCGTGTAGGCGAAGTCGTCGGCTGCCAACTCGCCAACATGGACACCGCCCACAAAGCCGGTATCGTCCCAGTCATTTCCCCTCTCGCCGCAGAAATCGCCACCGGCAAAGCTCTCAACATCAACGCCGACCTCGCTGCCGCCGCCCTAGCCAAAGAACTTCGCGTCTCAAAATTGGTTTACCTCTCGGACGTCCCCGGTCTGCTCTCCGATCCCAAAGATCCATCCTCGCTGATCCAATCCATCAACGTCGAACAAGCCAACGCCCTCATCGAAGACGGCACGATCTCCGGCGGCATGATCCCAAAAATCCGCTCCGCCATCGATGCCCTCAACGCCGGCGTCCGCAAAGTCCATTTCGTAGATGGACGACTCCCGCATGCACTGCTTTTGGAAATCTTTACCGACGGCGGCATCGGCACTGAGGTGACGTTGTAGAATGGGATTTAGGTTACCCTATATCACTTTTAGGGGCTGTACTAGCTAAGCGACAAAAAACCGCATAACTAGACAAGTCAATGTATCAAAGAAAAAGCCGTCTTCCAGCCCGAAAGCAAAGCGAGTTAATCAAACTTTTTGTCGTAGGCGCAACAGCTCGTGCAGCGGCCGAGATCA
>CAMCYT010000100.1 GCA_945885485.1 Prosthecobacter debontii | reverse complement strand
TTCATGTTCCTCATCGACGATGATGAGTCCGAGGTTTGGTAGTGGCGCAAACACGGCGGAGCGGGCGCCGATGACAATGCGGGCGTGGCCTTTGCGGATGCGATGCCATTCGTCAAAGCGTTCGCCTTGCGAAAGGTTCGAGTGGAGGACTGCGACCTGGTCGTCGAGTTGGGAAAAGCGTGCTTTGAAACGGCGGACGGTTTGTGGGGTGAGGGCTATTTCAGGAACGAGGACGAGGACGGTTTTGCCGAGATCGAGCGCGGCTTGGGCGGATTGCAGATAGACTTCGGTTTTGCCGGAGCCGGTGACGCCGAGAAGAAGATAGGGGGAGGGAGGGACTTGGGGAGTGGGGGAGTTTGGGAGTGAAGCAGAGATTACGTCGAAGGCTTCCTGCTGTTGGTCGTTGAGGGTGAGGGGATGAGATGCCACGATGGTGTCGGCGGCTTCGGGGTCGCGGCGGATTTCTTCGGTGGAGATCGTGATGAATTTTTTTGCGGCTAGGCTTTTCAAAGAAGGCGCGGAGTTTTCACCGAGATCGGCGACGGGGAGCGTGCGATCGGGGACTCGGAGGAGGAGGAAAAGAATCGCATGTTGTTTCGCGGCACGTTTTTCAAGCTTCGCGAGTTCGGCGGGATCGATGTTTTCGGCTGCGGTGGCGATGCGGCGGGTTTTCGCGGAGTTGTCCTCAGTGCGGACGGCTTCGGGTAAGATCGAGCGAATCACGCTTTCGATATTAGATCCATAGTAGTTGGCGATCCAGCGGGCGACTTTGAGCAGGGTCGGCGTGATGAGTGGTTCGGGATCGATGAGCGACTGAATCTCCCGCATCGCGAATTCGCTTTGCTCGGGTTTGGGAATGATGGCGAGGACCGTTCCCGAGCTGGTTTTCTGGCGAATCGGCACACGCACACGGCAACCCTCGACGACGGGAAGTTCGGCGGGGATGGCATAGTCGAAAACGAGCTCTGAGGGGCCGTCGATGAGGACACGGGCGATCACGAACGGGAGGGTAGGAGGAAAAATTTAAATTCTAAACTTTAAACTTCAATAAAGAGGTCACCGCAGAGACTCAGAGGTCGCGGAGGGACGCGGAGAATGAATAGCTAAGATTTAAGAGCTAGGTTCCAAACCTCATTTTACAAAACTCTGCGACCCTTTGCGACCTCCGCGCCTCTGCGGTGAAGAAATTCCATCCTACATTTCTGAGGTTGTCGAGTAGTAGGCTGATGGTCATGCTATCGGCAGATGTTACCGAAGATTTTCACGAATGTGCCTGGGGAGAAGTCGTTGGCTTGGGGTCGGAGGTTGGGGGAGGTGGAGTGTCGGAATACGACGTTTCTTTCGGAGGACTGGCCGATTTTTTGGGAAAGGGCGGAAGGTGCTAATGTCTGGGATGTGGATGGGAATCGGTTTCTCGATATGACGAGTGGGTTCGGGGTGGCGGGGTTGGGTTATGGATTTACGGCTGAGGCGTTGCGGCGGCAGAGCGATGTGTTGATGCATGCGATGGGCGATGTGCATCCGGCGCGGGTGAAAGTGGAACTTTGTGAGGTGCTTTCTCAAATCACCTATGAGCGCTGGGAGGGGAGGAAGGGGAAATGTTTGTTTGGAAATTCTGGGTTCGAGGCGGTGGAGGCGGCTCTGAAGACCGCAGTGCTGGCGACGGGGCGGACGGGGATTTTATCGTTTGAGGGTGGTTATCATGGATTGGGTTACGGGGCTTTATTGGGTCAGGGGATAGGTTGGTTCCGCGAACCGTTCGAGGGACAGATCGCAAAAGTGACCGAGCGAATTCATTTTCCTAAAGAGTCCGAGGGCTTGGAAACATTTCGTGACGAGTTGGGTCGGGTGGATGGGAGTAAGATCGGGGCGGTATTGGTGGAGCCGATCCAAGGTCGGGGTGGAATTATTGTGCCGCCGGATGGATTTCTGCACGAATTGCGGGCGTGGTGCGATGAGGTTGGGGCGATTTTGATTTTCGATGAGATCTACACAGGATTCTGGCGGACTGGGAAAATGTTCGCCTGTGATTGGGAGAGTGGGGGGAGACAGAATGATGAAGATGCGCGACTGGAGTCACGCGGTCCTTCTGAGGGAAATCAAGCGCGACTGGAGTCACGCGGTCCGGTGGTGCCGGATCTGATTTGTTTGGGCAAAGCGTTGAGCGGTGGATTTCCGATTTCGGTTTGCGTTGGTCGAGCGAAGGTCATGGATGCCTGGCCGGAAAGCGGCGGTGAGGCGCTGCACACCAGCACCTTTTTAGGGAATCCGATGGGCTGTGCGATGGCGCTTGAGGCGATCCGATGCTATCGCTCTCAAGGAATGGAGGGTGTAGTGCAGCATGCAGCAGATCAATTAGAGTTTGGCCTAAGCAGATTGGTGAGTTTGAATGTTGTGAAGGAAGTCAGGGGAATTGGTCTGATGATGGGAGTGCAAATGGACAGTGGTGAGCGAGTGCTTGATTTGGTGAAAGCCATGCTCAGAGCGGGTGTGATTGCGCTTCCAGATGGTCCGAAGGGGGATGTGTTGGCTTTAACTCCACCGCTGGGGATTTCAGGTGAGGAAATGGAATTTTCCATGGAGTTACTTAAGGGATTGATAGAATTCTGATGAATGTTCGGTATCGCCCCTTGCCCTAGCTACTAGTATCGGCTAGCAAATGTGAAAACTTTCCCTGCCAGCCCCTTTGTTATTTTTTAATCCTACAACACTCACTCTCTGCATCGGTATTCTTGTGCTGATTGGGGTTGCTTATTTATGCATCCTTTCTTGGAAGCGCAGTCCGCATCGCGGTCGCACTGCTGTGTTGGAAAGCCTGCGGTTTTTCATCACCCTTTTGGTGGTGATGTTGCTATGGCAGCCGGAGTGGCGCACGGTCATCAATCCGACCAGCAAGCCGAAAATCGCGATTTTGTGGGACGATTCTAAATCGATGACGACTTTGGATGCGGTGTTGCCAATGGAGCTTGCTGAGGAGGTAAAAGCAGGAGAAGTCATTTCCCGTGCGGACTGGGTGAAAAAAGTTTTGGATTCCAAGTTGTGGGAGCCGCTGCGGGTGGGTGGTGCGAATGATCTCTCGACCCAGCCATTTGCGACCCCAGCTAAAGAGGGGCTTTCCGGTACGGATTTAAACGCTCCGCTTACAGAGCTTTTGGAAAACGAAAACAACCTCCGTGCGGTGGTAATGTTGGGTGATGGCGATTTCAATATGGGATCGCCTCCTGTGGCTGCGGCGCAGAAATACCGGATTCGTGGGGTACCGATTTTCACGATTCCAGTAGGCAGTGATAAACGTCTTCCGGATTTAGATTTGCTGACCGTGACTGCGCCGACCTACGGGATTGTTGGAGAAAACGTGCAGATTCCTTTCACGATTCGTTCTTCGCTGGACAGACAAGTTCGGACGATTGTGCGGTTGCGTGATGAGTCTGGGCGTGAGCGGACGAAGAACATCATCCTCGCGCCAAATGTTGAGACTTATGATTCGATTTTGTGGAAGTTGGAAAAAGAGGGTACGACCAAGCTGACCTTGTCGATTCCGGTTGAAGACGGCGAACTCATTTCATCTAACAATTCGCATAATTTCACGATTTCTGGAAAGCCTGAGCGGATTCGGGTTCTTGTCATTGAGACACTTCCGCGTTGGGAGTATCGATTTTTGAGAAACGCGCTTTCGCGTGATCCGGGTGTGGAGCTTTCGTGTTTGTTGCTGCGTCCTGAATTAGGACCGGGTAACGGACCGGATTACATCGATAAATTTCCAGCGACCTTGGATGAGTTGTCGAAGTATGATGTGGTGGTTTTAGGTGATGTCGGAATTGGTGAGAATCAACTCACTGAGGAACAGGCAAAACAGATCCGAGGATTGGTGGAGAATCAGGCATCCGGAGTGGTGTTTTTGCCAGGACCGCAGGGTAATCAAATGAGTTTGGTGAAATCTGCATTGTCGGATTTATTACCGGTGACCTTGGACGAGAAAAATCCCAAAGGATTATCTGAAGTTGTAGCGACGCCGTTGAATCTAACTTCGGAAGGTCGGGCATCGTTGTTGACGATGCTAGGTGAGTCCGAGGAAGAAAATCCTGATATCTGGCGTCGCCTTCCTGGTTTCTACTGGCATGCGCCGGTACTTCGCGCAAAGGCTGGAACGGAAGTTTTGGCCGTTCACGCGAGTCGACGTGGTCCCCAAGGTTCGATACCATTGATGGTCACCAAAGCAGCGGGTAGTGGAAAAGTTTTATTTATGGGTATCGATTCCGCGTGGCGCTGGCGGCGTGGGGTAGAGGATCTTTATCATTATCGTTTTTGGGGCCAAGTGGCGCGTTGGATGAGTTATCAGCGAAACATGGCAGCAGGGCAGCGTGTGAGAATGTTCTTCACGCCAGAGCGTCCTGAGCCCGGTGCTTCAGTGACTTTAAATGCGAATGCATTTGATCAAAATGGAGCGCCTTTGAAAGAAGGTGCGGTGAGTGTAGATATAACGTCTCCGAATGGTGATGTGAAACGCATCGAGTTGCAGAAAAACGATTCCGAATGGGGTGCATACACGGGTCGTTTTAAAATTGATTTACCTGGTGAATGGAAACTGCGCGCGATACCTGAGGCATCGCCGGATATTCCGACAGAGACCACGATCATCTCACAGGGTGTAGATATTGAAAAAATCGGTCAGCCCGCACGCGTGGATGTCTTGGAGGAAATTTCCCGAGTATCAAGAGCGCGGAGTATTTTGCCTGAGCAACTTGCGGAATTAATTTCTGAAATTGATGCCCTGCCAGAGCCGAAACCTTTGGAAAACCGCATACCGCTATGGTCGAATTGGGTGACTTTGATGATTTTGGTGGTCTTGCTCGGCCTGTTTTGGGCGGGTCGGAAATTAAACGGGGCGTTCTGATTTTTAACCACGAATTACTCGAATTACTCGAATTTTCAGAATTAGGTATTCGTCTTGATTACTCTGATTTTAGAAACATTTTCATTCGCGAAATTCGTGAAATTTGACTCCGTTTCACTCCGTCCAAGCTATAAGGCTTCGCATTTGTTGATTCTGTTTTGTGGTTAAAAAACTCATGAGTTGTTGTTTCAAGGTAGAAAATGCTCATTCCTGCCTTGCCATTCGCTGGAAAAGGCTGCATAGCCCCGCCCTCAAAGCCTCTAAACGCCTCATTTTATGTCATTAAAAATTCGCAACCTCGCCATTATCGCCCACGTTGACCATGGGAAAACCACCCTAGTCGACCAACTCCTCCAAGCCGGCGGTACTTATCGTGAAAACCAAGCCACCCAAGAGCGTGCAATGGATTCCATGGATCTTGAGAGAGAAAAGGGCATTACCATCAAAGCGAAGAATACCGCTATTCTTTGGGAAGGTTACACGATCAACATCGTCGACACCCCGGGCCACGCCGACTTCGGTGCCGAGGTGGAGCGCGTGATGAAAATGGTGGATGGTGTGCTTTTAGTCGTTGACGCAGCAGGTGGCCCGCAAGCTCAGACACGTTTCGTGCTTCGTAAAGCTCTTCAAGAAGGTCTCAAGCCTATCGTTGTGGTGAACAAAGTTGACCGCCCACTTTCCAATCCACTCAAAGTGCACGACCAAGTGCTTGAGCTTTTCCTCGATCTCGATGCCACTGAAGAGCAGTTCGAAGCTCCTTTCTGCTACGGCTCCGCTCGTGATGGTTACTTCATGGATCATCCAGATGATGAGCGTAAAGATTGCATCCCGCTCCTGAAAAAAATCATCGAGTTCATCCCTGAACCAGCAGCAGATCCAGCTGCACCTTTCCACATGCTCGTTTCTAACATCGAGTGGGATAGTTTCGTCGGCCGTGTGGCTGTCGGAAAAGTTCTCGGTGGCAATGTCAAAAAAGGCGACACCATCTGGCTTCATCGCAAAGACGGCACCAAGCAACAATCCAAGGTGATGAAAACCTTCACCTACTCCGGTCTCGCGACTGAGGACTCCGAAGGTTGCGGCGCAGGCGGTATCGTCGGCATCGCGGCAGGCATCGAGAACATCGATATCGGCGAAACCCTCGCAGCTTCCGCCGATCAACAAGCACTTCCTTTCGTAGAGATCGATCCACCGACCGTTTCCATGGAGTTCTCCATCAACGACGGCCCACTCGGCGGTAAAGAAGGCAAGCACGTGACTTCCCGCGCCATCCGTGAGCGCTTGATGCACGAAATCAAAACCAACGTTTCTCTCCATGTCGAAGACACCGATCAAGCTGGCGTGTTCAACGTCTCCGCTCGTGGCGCGATGCAGATCGCCGTTCTCGTGGAGCAGATGCGCCGCGAAGGTTTCGAAGTCTGCGTTTCCCGTCCGACCGTGATTTATCGTCGCGACGAAGGTGGTAAACTTCTTGAGCCATTCGAAACTCTCTACATCGAGTCACCAGGTGACTACACCCAAGGTATTTTGAAATTACTCATCAACCGCAAAGGCATGATGGAAAACATGGAGACCGAGCCTTCTGGCGAAACTCTCATCACTGCTCTCATCCCGACCCGTGGCTTGATTGGTTTCGAAACCGAAATCGTTAACCTCACTTCCGGTCACGGTATCATGTCGCACCTTTTCCGTGAGTATGGCCCACACGCAGGTGAAATCGTCACCCGCACCACCGGAACTCTCGTTTCTATGGAAGCTGGTGTTGCGACCACTTACTCGCTGCAAGCGCTTGAGGATCGCGGTGTGCTCTTCGTCGGAGCGAACGATGCGATTTACGGCGGCATGCTCGTTGGTGAAAATCCACGCGTTGGCGATATGCCTGTTAACCCTGTTAAAGAGAAACACCTCGATAACATGCGTTCATCCGGCAAGGACAAAACCTCCAAGCTCACCCCACCGATCCGGTTCTCACTTGAGCGCGCCATCGAATACATCGATGCCGACGAACTCGTAGAAGCCACTCCGCTGAACATCCGCCTCCGCAAACGCATCCTCGATGAAGGCGCGCGCAAGCGTGCGGCAAAAGGAATCAAAGGCGAAGATCGCAGTAAACGGTAAGTAAGTTTCAAATTCCAAATTTCAAATTTCAAGGAAGAGGAAAAGTCTTCGCACTGCTCACTGATTACTCGGCACTCGGCACTCGGCACTCGGCACTCGGCACTTCTTCTCATGTCCACTCATCTCATCCGCATTTCCGAAGTTTTCTCTCCGTTGATCGGGGAGATTATGGGAATCCTAGCGGTGGAGAAAGTGAAGAGACTTGGTAGCGAGTATTACCTGATTCAAACCGAAGCAGCGGAACTGATTAAAGATTCAGCTGCGACTCGCTTCATTCGGTTCCATGTGCCAATAGAGCATTCATGGCCGTGTAATCCGGAGAAGATGGAAGGTTTTATCGAAAAGGCCGCACAGACGATTTACTACAAATTCGAAAGCCTGAATCCACAAACGATCTTAGTGGGTCAACTCGATCCCGGTGCGCCTAAACGTTATTACAAAGCTCTCGCATCGAATTTAAGAGGACGGGCATTACAAGTTTTTGAATTGCCTGACAGCGCGCCGAAATCGGCAGAGGAACAAGATCCGAAAAAGGAAACCTTGTTTTGTTGGGTCGGTAAAGAAGGTCTCTACTGCGGCATCGCGGCTCCTCTGGAAGCAGGCGGAATTCATCCGGGTGGCACGAAATACATCGCGCAAAATGCCGATGATACCGTTAGCCGCGCAGGTGCGAAGATTGCTGAGGGGTTGCATTTTCTCTCGATGTATCGGCCATTACCTCGTGATGGCGCACATTGGTTGGAACTCGGCGCAAGTCCAGGTGGGATGACTTCTGAGTTGTTGATGCGGGGCTACGAAGTTTCTGCGATCGACCGCGCACCGCTGGATAAGCGTCTTGCGAATCATCCTAAATTAAGTTTCTTGAAAGAGGATGTCGCTGAGTTCGTGCCGCCGCGTGGGATCAAATACGACGCGATCCTTTCCGATATGAACGGCGCACCACGTCAGGCGATCACGCTAGTTACGCGTTTAAAAGATTTCCTCCGTCCCGGCGCACTCGCCGTGTTCACACTCAAAACCACCGGAGCAGAAACCATCGCTGATATAGAAATATTGGAAAACGATGTGTTAGAAATTGCGAAAGGAAACGGATTTTCACTTATCGTGAAAACGCACCTCACATACAATCGCCAGGAGTTCACGTTGTTTTTTGAGAAGGCTTGATGGAGTTGATTATGTATTTGGTAGGGCGCCATCGCTGAGGGCGCCGCATGGAATGAATTGATAATGATTCTCCATTGAATGTTCCAAATTCTCTTCGTTCCGCGCGGCGCCCTCGGCGATGGCGCCCTACCTTTTAGCTTCTATTCCGGATAACGTATATCAGGAACCTTGCCTTTCCAGACGGCATGTTTGGGGGAGAGGATGTCGATGCCTTTGTCATACACGTGGCCGTCTTTTGCGATGATGTGAGTGCTGACAGATTGATTGATGTGAAGTATGATGGCTGTGCCATTGAAAGGTTTAGGATCGAATTTTTTGGTTCCGGGGATGAGAGGGGCGAGGACAATGGGGGTTTTCGGGCTATCTTTGGGAGAGATGTTGGAGATGTAGGAGAAGCCGCATTCACCTTTTTTGAGTAATTCTCCAGGAGAGATGTCTCCATCGGGTTTCTGGGATTTTTTGAAGCGTGCGTAGAACATTTGTTCAGACTCAGTGATTCCAGAGGTGAAAAATTGCCGGAAGATGGCGTTGGAAGAATTGCCTGTTAGATCGAATGGCTGATCGGGATATGCCTCTGCGACTTCTGGTGCTGTGGCAGGGCTTGGGTATTTATCGTATTCGTCTGCAAA
>CAMCYT010000099.1 GCA_945885485.1 Prosthecobacter debontii | reverse complement strand
ATGATTCGATACGTTCGAATTCGGGGGCGAAGCGGGAGTCGAGTTCTTCGATGGAGGCGTTGAAGGGAGGCCCCTCGTTTTCTTCACCTGGGTCGTTGGGTGTTAGAAAAAACACGCCGATGAGGTGACCGCCGGGCACGATGAGGTCTTTGCAGGCGGCGGCGTAATCGGGTCGACTTGAGGGATGGATCGCACAATAACACGTATGTTCCCAGATCGCGGAAAATGTTTTTCCTTTGCGCCAAGCGGGATCGAGAAAATCGCCGAGCTCATAGGATTCGTTGCCGATGCTTGGGTGTTCGTTGGCTTTGTCGAGGGCGAGCGGCGCGAGATCAAGGCCGAGGGTTTCTGGTCCTAGCGCGCTGATCACGCTAACGTCGTGACCTGTGCCGCAGCCAGGAACGAGAACCGGGCCAGCACCCCAGATCGACGGGCTCATTTTTTCTAACAGCTCTACCAACGGCGGCGCGGCGCGGCCTTTTTCCCATGGTGTATCTCCGAGTTCGTAGCGCTGGTTCCAATCGATCATAATTTTGTTAGATGAGTCTTCTGTCCAACAGCTTGGCGCGGATGGGATCGGAGGCCTGCAGGTGAGCGAGGGCGATGGCCAACGCATCGGCCGCATCAGAGGGTGGGGTTTCCGCGAGGCCGAGCAGGGCGCGGACCATGAAGGCGACTTGGTCTTTATCCGCAGTCCCCTTTCCGACGACTGCCATTTTGATTTTTTTCGGGGAGTATTCGTAAACGGGAATCCCGTGATCGGCGGCGGCGATCATGGCGGCGGCGCGGGCGGCTCCCATGGAAATCGCGGTGCGGTGGGATTGGACATAGATGATCCCCTCAACGGCGATTTCATCGGGTTGGTGTTTCTGGATGAGATGGACGAGATGTGTGCGGATCGCGGAGAGAGCTCCGGATTGGGGGATGTTTTTCGGGACGTGAATTACATCATAACCGAGCACGGTTGGCTTTCGAGGATCGCCTTCAAGAATGGCATAGCCCGTGTTACGGACGGATGGGTCAACGGCGAGGACGCGCATGCCGTGAGTTAACCGTAGATCGTCTGTCATGAAAGCTGGAAATGTTGCTGAGTTGTTGAATCACGTTGACCCGTATTCTCTGGCATGTCAGCATTGCAGTGTTATGAAAGCGAAACTTCTACTTGCAGCCCCTTTTGCGCTGGCATTAACCGCTTGTGATCCAACGGGTGCATCCTTCGATTCATCTGGAATCGATCCACTGCGTCCGCCAGCTGGGAATGTAGATACAACCGATTATGGAAACGCGCTCAAGCCAGGTGAGTTTGTAAGTGCCGCAATCAACGACACCGCATTTTATAAAGTGAAGCCTAAAGAAGATCAAGCGGCGGACAAACTGCTCGCCCAAGGCACACCGATGAAAATTGTGGCGCTGTCAGGAAGTTACACCAAAGTGGAACTAGACAGCGGAGAAGTGGGATTTGTTCCAACTGTCATGATTTCCACAGGAGCTGATAATTTGCCTCCTTTGAATGGGGATGGCGGCGTTCCAATTCCCATTATCAATCTTGATAGCGATGTGCCGCTGCCCGTGCTCGATCCGAGCACTGCGCCACCCGTGGAGCCAAGCGGCTTACCTCCGGCAGATCAAGCGCCGCCAATCCCCGCCCCTGAAAAGCCGGTCGCGGAATAATCATCATTTTTAACGTAGATGAGTGATAGCAGAGAATTGATTTCGATCGCGGAGCAAGAAATTGCCCAGATCCTGAAAGTTTTGCCGGATGAGATTAGAGCTCATGCGTTGAATTGCCAGATCAGCTTCGATTCGAAGCCAGAAAATGGTGATGATGACGAGGAATTGCTCGGCGTATTTGAAGGTGCGTCGCTGTTAGACGAGCCAGATGCGGACAAACTGCCGCGCATCCGGCTGTTCGTTGAGAACATTTGGGAATACGTGGAAATGGATGAGCAGGATTACCTGGACGAGGTCGGCACCACGTTTCTCCACGAGCTGGGTCATTATTTGGGATGGGATGAAGAACAACTCGCCGAGCGCGGACTGGAATAACCATTATGATTATGCAACAGCCCAGCCAATGTCTGTCTATTAGATCAACGCGCAGGACGAAACACACCTCAAAGTCATCTCCATCTGTCATTAAGTCATGGCGGGACTCATAGATTAAGCGAGTTGGCATACTGGGAAATCGCCAGCGGATAAATCCGATGTTCGATCACTTGCAGACGCTTATGTAAGGCATCCGCCGTTTCATCGGGCAGAATCTCTAGCTTTTCTTGGAGGATAACCGGGCCAGTGTCCATTCCGGAATCCACCACGTGCACGGTGACGCCGGTTTCTTTGACTTTGGCAGCGACCGCCTGTGCCCATGCCGCCACGCCCGGAAACGCCGGCAACAAGGACGGATGGATGTTGAGAATTTTTGAAGGAAACGCATCGAGCAATGGCGCTTTCACCAAACGCATGAATCCCGCCAAGCAAACGAGATCGACACCTGCTTGCTTTAACATTCCGGCTGTCTGGGCTTGGACCAAATCAGAAAACTTGGTTTTGTGGCCCGCGCAATCGATCACTCCATGCGGGATCCCATTTTCCTCGGCACGTTTCAAAATGAACGCATCCGGATTATCTGAAAGCACGATGCCGATTTTTGCCTGCAATGTCCCGGAAGTGATCGCGTCTAGGATCGCTTGCATGTTCGAGCCGGAGCCAGAGCCGAGAATTCCTAGAGTGAGCATGGCTTTGGTTTAAACCGATTTAAGAAGGAGGGAACCACGAAAAACACAAAATACACGAAAAAATTAGGATGAAGCGGTTATCGTCATTATAGCGAAGCCTACGGTTCGATTCCGAACCTTTCGTGTCATTCGTGATTTTCGTGGTTAAATTTATCAGATTCAGCCATCACGTCCGATAACATCCCACGCGATTCAGCACCGACTCTTCAATGGGCCTTGGATTGCAGAGGAGTTTGATGAGTTTGTCCCAATGCTTCTGACCGGAAAGGATTTCTACTTCGATGCGGAGGAAATAGATAGGGACGTTCACTTCCGTCGGTTTCGGGAAACGCACGGCGTCTTTTTCCGTGGTGAGAATGAGTTCCATATCGCGCTCGACGCAGCGCTGCATGAAGTGATCGACGTCGCGGCGATTGAAGCGGTGGTGATCGGAAAAGTGGCGTTTGATTTCCACGCGCGCGCCGAGCTTGGTCAGCAAGCGCTCAAAATTATCTGGCACAGCGATCGCGCTGATCGCGCCTACCCATTTGTCTTGGAGAAAATCCAGCGGCATCTGTTCGCGAGTGAATAGATTTTCCAGATATTTCGGGCCATGCGCGCATTCGATGATGTCTGCGGTTTTGTTGTATTTGCGAATCCGCTCGATGAGCTCCGCGTTTGATGTTCCGTCGCATTTCGTGATCAGGATGAAACTGGCGCGACGCAGATTTTTCGGTGGTTCACGCAAGGTGCCGCGCGGCAACAGCGCACCGGTTCCGAATGGCGAACGAGAATCGATCAACACCACATCGATGGAATGCGCCAGGTTGAAATTCTGCATCCCGTCATCGAGGATCAAGGTTTCCGCTTGAAGTTGGCCAACGGCAAAACGAGCTCCTTTAACGCGATCTTTATCAACAATGACCGATACGCCTTCCAAGTTTTTTGCCAGCATGAACGGCTCATCGCCGGCGAATTTGGAATCTAACAATAAGGCCTTGCCTGTAGAAACGACTTTCGGCATTTGACTCGCAGGAATGGGACGGTTGTCCGCATCTTTCCATTTTTGTTTTACATCTAGCTTCTTGCTTTTGTAGCCGCGGGACAGGATAGCCACCTTGCGGCCTTCATCGCGCAGCGACCTAGCTAATAACTCCACCACGGGAGTTTTACCGGTGCCCCCCACGGTGATGTTTCCGACCGATACCACTTGCACTCCGAGATATTCCTGATGTTTCCAACCCTTTCGGAAAAGCGCGATGCGAAGCTGCACTAACAACCTGAAAATTCCGGACAGCCCAAGCATCAACGCCCGCGCAACGCTTGCACGCAAGCCCTTGGCGCGGCCGAAAATCACATCCGCCCCCCATTGTTCCAGCTCGTCTATCTGTTCCTTCATGTTTCTTTCCCTTTGCAGGTTGACGTCCAAGTTCCGATCAAACAAGCCTCGCGTCGCGCCAGATCAGAAAAATAAAAAGACTGGAGCGGAACGATTTCATCTAACGGAAAAGGGATGGTTATTCTGTGGCTGCTTGTTGCTCGCGGATCAACTGCAGGATCGTGGCGACTTTTTCCTTCATCTCTTTGCCCGGCTTGAATTTGACCGATGCCCTGGCAGGGATGAGCACCTTGCTGCCGGGTTGCTTGGGATTGCGCCCAACCTTCGCAGCTACTTCTTTGACCTGAAACGCCCCGAAATTTCTCAACACCACCATGTCGCCCTGAGTCAAACTCTCTGTGATCTCATCGATCAAACTCTGCACAATCTCATGCACATCTCTCTGCGTGAAAATCATTCCCTTCGCTCCCAATTGATCAGTGATTCTTAAGACAAGTTCGCGTTTGGTAATAGTCGCCATAATATATTTCCCGATGAATGCCTGAGTTCGCCCCTAGGTTAAAGCAAGCATTCGGCAAATGTCCCGCCAAAAACACCGCGGAAATCAAGCCACTACCGCAATCCATCAGGGAGGGGAGGCATGGAAAATGCTGTTGCATTCAGAAGCTCGACTTCTTAGATTCGACTCCTCATTCCAGACACATCCTCATGAAACCCCTTTCCCTGATTTCCTCCGCCGCTGCGACAACTGTCGCCCTCATCGCACTCGGTCTCTCAGGTTGTAAGTCTGGAAGTAATAACACCATTAAAGTAGGAGAATTCGCCTCTCTCACGGGTAAAGAGGCAACTTTTGGAGGCTCTTCACACGAAGGCACCCTGCTCGCGATCGATGAAATCAACAAGGCTGGCGGTGTGCTCGGCAAACAAATCGAACTCCTCACCGAGGACAACCAATCAAAGGCCGGCGAAACGGCTAACATCGTAAACAAACTGATTTCCCGCGACGGCGTGGTCGCCATTCTTGGCGAAGTCGCCTCCAGCCGCTCGCTCGAAGCAGCGCCTATCGCCCAGCCTGCGAAAATCCCTATGATTTCCCCAGCGTCCACAAACCCGAAAGTCACTGAGGTGGGCGACTACATTTTCCGCGTCTGTTTCATCGATCCATTCCAAGGCACCGTGATGGCGAATTTCGCCACCAAGACTCTGAATGCAAAAAAAGTGGCCGTGCTCACCGATGCGAAGAGCGACTACTCAAAAGGTCTTGCGAAGTATTTCAAGGAGCAGTTCCTGAAAAACGGCGGCACCATAACCAGCGAGCTCGACTACAATGGCGGCGACAAAGATTTCAAAGCACAGCTCACCACCATCAAGGGCTCTTCACCCGATGCGGTATTCATTCCCGGCTACTATAACGACGTTGCGCTGATCGCGACCCAAGCCAAAGAGATTGGTTTGAACATCCCCTTGTTTGGTGGCGACGGTTGGGAGTCTGAAAACCTCCTTCAAGTCGGCAAGGAAGCGGTGGAAGGCAACTATTTCTCCACCCACTGCTCGCCTGAGGATACATCGCCTAAAATGATTTCTTTCGTGGCCGCTTACAAAGCGAAATATAACAAGACTCCAGACGCGATGGCCGCACTGGGATACGACTCCGCCTACGTGCTTGCGGACGCGATCAAACGCGCAGGCACCACGGAGGGCAGCAAACTTCGCGATGCGATTGCCGCCACCAAAGACTTCGAGGGCGTGACAGGAAAGTTCTCGCTCGATGACAAACGCAACGCGGTCAAATCTGCGGCCATCCTTCAAATCAAGGGTGGAAAATTCACTTTCCTCGAAACCATTGCTCCTTAAAAGGTATCCCCGTTCCGCCCCAACGATGATTGATCAAACGACTTCTACCGACCGCTTGTGAACGAGATTTTCCAACAGCTCGTCAATGGTTTAGCGCTCGGTGCGGTCTATGCCCTGATCGCCATCGGTTATACGATGGTCTATGGCGTGTTGCGCTTCATCAACTTCGCGCACGGTGATGTGTTCATGCTGGGCTCCTTCACCGGATATTATCTCGCGCAACAAGTCACAAAATGGATTCCTCTGCCGAGCTGGAGCGGATGGATGTTAATCATGTTTCTCACCATGATCATCTGCGCGATCATCGGTATCGTCATCGAGTTGCTGGCTTACCGCCCACTGCGCAACCGCCCGAAACTCACCGTGCTGATCACCGCCATCGGTGTCTCGCTACTCATCGAATACACCTGCCAGCACCAAGCTATCTTCGGCGCCTCGCAAAAAGCCTTCCCTAAATTACTGCCAACCGGAAATTTCACACTTGGCGGTTTGTCGTTCAACACGACCCAGTTTGTGGTACTTGGCGTGACTCTGGTCTTGCTCACTGTCCTCACCTTCATCGTGAAAAAAACTCGGATCGGCATGGCGATGCGCGCGGTTTCATTCAACTCCGCAGCCGCTTCGCTAATGGGTATCAGCAATAGCTTCATCATCTCCTTCACCTTCGGCCTCGGATCAGCCCTCGCAGGTGCAGGCGGCATCCTTTACGGCATGACCTACACCGGCATCGATCCTCTCATGGGCGTGAATGTCGGGCTAAAAGCCTTCGTCGCAGCAGTGCTCGGTGGCATCGGCAATCTGCCCGGCGCAGCCCTTGGCGGTCTCGTGCTTGGTATTGTGGAAACCTACGCTGGCGGCATGTCGGGCATGTCGACTTATCGTGACGGCATCGCCTTCGCCATTCTCATCATCATCCTGATTTTCAAACCGACCGGCTTGCTCGGTTCCAAACAGATCGAAAAAGTCTGATCATGTCCCGCATCCTGAAAGATCCCCGCCTGCTGCTTCTCATCGCCATCGTTGTGGCAGTGATCGTCGGCCTTGGCTCGGATCAAATGAATCTCTACTACCGCGGTGTCGCCATCGATATCGGCATCGCGATCATCTTGGCTGTTAGCTTAAATCTCATCAACGGCCACACTGGTCAGTTCAGTCTCGGTCACGCCGGTTTTATGTCTGTCGGCGCATACGTTTCCGCAATGATTACACTGGCTTTGCAAAAAAGCATGGGTGCCGACGATCTAACATGGATCTTCCTTCCCGCACTTCTGGCTGGCGGTCTAGTCGCCGCGCTGGCGGGGTTGTTGGTCGGCGTGCCTTCCCTTCGCCTCAGAGGGGATTATCTGGCCATCGTCACTCTGGGCTTCGGAGAAATTATTCGCGTGATTTTCCAGAACGTCGAAGCAGCAGGTGGCGCAAGTGGTCTCAGCGGAATTCCCCGCATGACAGACCTCGCATGGACTTTCATACTCGCCGCCTTCGCGGTTTACGTTGTCGGATGCCTCGTGAACTCCACCTACGGCCGGGGTTTCCTCGCCGTGCATGATGACGAAGTGGCCGCAAGCTCGATGGGCCTCAATCCCACACGCTACAAGGTCACGGCGTTTGTCATTGGTGCCTTCTTCGCGGGCATCGCCGGCGGTCTTTTTGCCCACCACAAGACCACGATCAACCCCCAGGTATTCGATTTCATGAAAAGTTTCGAAGTCGTCGTGATGGTCATCCTCGGCGGTATGGGTCGAACTGCTGGTGTGATACTCGCTGCGATACTGCTCACGCTCGCGCCAGAATTTCTCCGCTCCGTGGCGGAATACCGCATGATTATTTACGCACTGGTCATCATCTTCCTGATGATTGCAAGACCCCAGGGGCTCTTCAATTTCGCGCGCAAAAAGAAATCTCTCGCACCTTGATCCCCATGAGCACCTCTCTGCTAGAACTCGAGAACGTCACGATCCGCTTCGGTGGATTGGTGGCTGTCAGCGAGGTGAATCTGAAAGTGAACGAAGGCGAACTGATCGGGCTCATCGGCCCGAACGGCGCGGGCAAGACCACCGTGTTCAATATGATCACCGGCGTCTATCAGCCGACCGGAGGTAAGATCACTTTTGCCGGAAAGCCGACAGCTGGGCTGTCTCCCCATGTTCTAACAAAAAGCGGCATGGCTCGCACTTTTCAAAACATCCGCCTGTTCGGATCGATGAGCGTATTTGACAACGTGCGCGCCGCCACTCAACTCCACCGCCAGCACGGCATCCGTCAAGCCCTCTGGCGAGGCCGCGCCCATCATGCCAGCGAGAAAGAGGTCGAGGACCGCGTGCTTGATCTGTTAGAAGTATTTTCACTGCAAGACTACCGTGACGAACCCGCAAAAAGCCTACCTTACGGCGATCAACGACGCCTAGAAATCGTTCGCGCCCTCGCCACCCAACCAAAGCTTCTACTGTTAGATGAGCCAGCCGCCGGAATGAATCCTTCCGAGAAAGAAGAACTCATGCACCTCATCGAGTTCATCCGCAAACGCTTCGGCATGGCCATCCTACTCGTCGAACACGACATGAAAGTCGTCATGGGCATCTGCGAACGCATCGCCGTCCTCGAATACGGAATTAAAATCGCAGAAGGAAATCCGAAAGAAATCCAGTGCCATCCGAAAGTGATTGAAGCTTATCTCGGAGCAGCGGCTAGTTAGTTGATGGTCTGGGGTTGATGGTTGATAGTAAGAAAATGAAAGAGAAGAAAAGACACTATGTTTGGATTTGAAAGACTTGATGTTTGGGAAAAGGCGCTCCGGTTTGCCGACACGGTCTATGCTACGACGCGGGGATTTCCTTCTGAGAAGAGATTTGGTCTGACCAATCAGATGAGAAGAGCAGCCGTGTCCATTTCATCAAACATCGCGGAGGGC
>CAMCYT010000098.1 GCA_945885485.1 Prosthecobacter debontii | reverse complement strand
GCCTCCGATGTATCCAAAAGATCGTCGTTTAAGTAAACTTGGCCATCATCCTCAATACGGACAGAGATTTCATCCGGAGTGTCGATAGGCTTATCAGTTATTCTCTTACCGGGCAACTTGGTGACATGAGCAGTCTCCACCTGAAAGTCACTGGCTTGCACGATAAAGAAAAGCAAGATCACGAAAACCACATCAATCATCGGTGCGATTTGGAAACCCAAATTAACTTCTGCACTCGGTGTGCTTCGACGGTCTTTCAGTTTCATGAGATTTACTGATTTGAAGTTGTAAAGCCATGCCTGCTTGTCTGATAAGAAAAGCAAGTGATAGTTTTAAAATCTATCAGTAAATCATCTAAAGTCAATCTGCCAATCGTTGAAACTCTGATCAGATTTCAGGTCTCGATGATCGGCTTGCTCCACCGCCACCACTACTGTTGAGGAAGCGATAATAGACTTCCAGCATCAGAACGCAGAGTGTCGTGTTGTAAAGTGTGCTATTGGCACTTTGGCCGTGGCCCGAGAACGCCGGAGCTTTCCATGAGCCATCCGTATTTTGGTTGTTGAGTAGCTGATCGCGGAAATCTTTGTTGTAGGATCTCCAAGCGCTGCCACCCGCCTGCATCATGGCCTGGGATGCATAATAATGACTGTAAAGATCCGAGTCTTTCGTCATCCAATCCAACTTAAAGCTATCCTTGATGTATTTCACACCTTCGCGGGCCTCTTTGGAAGTTGCCTCGCCCCACATTTGGTGACAAAGCACTCCTACCCCAGTCAGGGCGTGTCCGCCTGGTCCATTGTAACCAAAGCTACCGTTTGGCCCCTGACAACTAGCGAGATACTTGAGACCTTTCTTGACGGAAGTATCCATGCCTTTGTACTTGATATCGGTGTGACTGCAAGCTTTGAGGGCTTGAAGCTGCCAACCCACGACTGAGGTGTCTACATGACCTGCCGTCTTAGCATATCCATAAGACCAACCGCCGTTCTCATGCTGGTTATCGATGATATACTGGCCGGCTTTTTCGGTCACTTCCATAAGCGACGGGATTTCGTAATTAATTTGCTTACAAAACGTGGCTGCCTCGCCAAGTGCGTAGGTAGCAATACCATGCTCGTAAGGCCCTGGTTGTCCTGCTATGTTGGAAGCCAACTGACCATTGGTCTTCACTCCTTCATTCACTAAAAATAAGATACCCTTGAGACAGGAATCACCGAATTCCTCGGACATCGGAGTTTCGCAGTGACCGAAGTAAGCGAGCAGCACAAGACCCGTCATGCCATGCTTTTGCGGACCCCAAGAACCGTCGGCAGCTTGATTCGCTTTCAACCAACGCAAGCCTTTCAAAACCGCTTCCTCGCAGGCCGGAGTGCCTCCGTTATCCCTAAGACGGGAAAGCCTATCCTCCTTAGAGCAACGCTTACTCATGGTTTGATCGATTAGGGCGAACATCTTGCCAACGCCGCCTCCCTTACCCAAGCCACCGCCCGCGCCGGCACCTTTGCCGAATCCTTTACCTGTTCCAGAACCCCCAAGACCGCCAGACATGCCGCCACCGCTCAAAGTTGGGAGGGTGGACATTTCGCCGAAGTCCGTTCCGTTTTCAGGAATGGCAAAATTCGACACAGCACCTTCTGCGAAGACCCGCTTGGAATTAGTCACTGGCGTGATCTGCGCCCGCTTTTTATTTTGCACCTTATACTCGGCACCGCGCTCGCCACCACCGCCACCGGGAGGCATGAAATCCACTTTTTTCTCAGGCTCTGTAACGGTTCGCATTATGATGAAAGCCCCGATGATCAGCAAAATAACGTGGAATAGCGTCGCAATAATGAATGACGTTCCACCGAATTTTTCCCACCAGCCTGCTTTTTTTTCTTCAACGCGGACTACATTTCCTTCTTCATCGTAGAGTTCCATAATGGTATGATTTGGATTTTTATAACTGGCTCATAGAAAAATAGCATCATTCATTGCTACCGGCTTGAAAACTGACATTCGATATACGAGCGCGACTTAACGCATCTAATACCTGAACAACTCTCTCATATTTTGCAAGCTCGTTTGCGTAAATGGTGACGAGAACTTGCGCTTTCGAGGCCTCGCTGCTTTCTCGGAGCTGATTTAGGCTGCTGGCAAGCTCAGGCAGCTCTTTGACCTCCGGGTTGTCCAGCAGATCATCGTTTAGGTAAACTTGGCCATCGTCCTCGATGCGGACGGAGATTTCATCCGGCGTCACAATCCCTGTGTCGGTTGATACCGTACCGGGCAACTTGGTGACATGAGCCATCTCCACCTGAATGTCACTGGCTTGCACGATAAAGAAAAGCAGGATCACGAAAACCACGTCAATCATCGGTGCAATTTGGAAACCCAAATTGACTTCTGCACTTTCTTTACGGCGACGGTGTTTACGTTTCATTCGATTTACTTATTTGACGCGGCGAAGGCGATGTCGGCGATGCCTGCTTGCCCGATGAGATCCATGACTCGCTGGATTTCACCAGCTGGCACAAAGGCGTCACCACGGACGACGACGCGGAGTTTATCGTCACGCGACAATTTGTCTTTGATGATTGGGATCACATCATTCCAGTTATCAAAAACCCTGTCATCTAACACAAGAACCCCTTTGTTACTTGAGACATCATGACGGAGGTTTACCGCCATTTCATGTGGTGCCATTTCGGTCTCTTTAGGCTTCGCATTCGGCGAAACTGGGAGAACGATGTTCTTATCGACTTTGAGCACCTCCGCTGAGGTAATCATGACGAAGAACACGAGCAGCACGAGCAGCACGTCAATCATCGGAGCAATCTGAAATTCAGGTTCTCCATCACCACCACCACCACCACCGCCGGCCATAGATTTAGTTAGTTAATTGATTGATTAAAAAGACATTAATGAACTCAGCCCTCCTCTGGCACTTGAATCCAATTCGGTAAAGCTGCGTAGGTCTCCTCTTGGCCTACGTCTGCATCTTTCAAGTATTCGTAAGGTGCATTTCTGAAAAGGTGCTCTGTAACCTCATGGAGGTGATGGACTGCACCCTGAAGTTTGTTGCGCAAGAAATAGAAAGCCATGAACGCAGGGATGGCGACGAGTAGTCCTGTAGCGGTAGCCACAAGAACCTCACCAATGTGACCAGCCAGTTCACCCACACCGCCGGAGAGTCCGGCGGTTCCCAAGCTACCGAACGCGCCCTTCATACCACCGACGGTTCCAAGCAACCCGATCATCGGTGCGCAAACACCGATAACTGATAGATAGTTGATACGCGTCTGAAGCGTGGAGTTCATTTTTTCCACCGTTGCATAGAGTGCTTCTTCCGTAGCTTCTTTGCCGTAGCCTACAGAACCAAGCCCAGCGCGCATGACTTCGGCAAAGGGGCTAATACTTGCTTTCAACGCTTGATAAGCTGCTACGTAATCACCCGCACGGAAAAGATCTTGAGCCATTCTCACGTCCTCAGGTGGAGTCATTTTCTTGCTACTCGTGCGCAACCAAATATCAATAATCAACCAAACCATGGCAATTGAGAAAATTAATAGAAGGTGCATAACCCAGCCACCTTCCTGATAGGTGTGAATCATTGATTTTTCCACGACCTTGGCTTTTTCAACCTTAGCTTCCGCTGCGAGGATGGTCATCGGGAGAAATACGATTGCGGCGTAGATGGCCTTTTGGAGTATTGATTTCATATGAATTGTGTTGGGATGTTTGTTTTTGAAAGTGAAAATTACAACTTATTTAACAGATTTAAGTCGATTGGTAGCTTCTTCAGCGATTAAAGTTCCGTCCGCATCTCGGACCGCAGAATTGAGAAGCGTAATAGCTTCGGGGCGGCGATTCAGAGAGATTAGAATATCCGCTGCTTTGAGTTCTGCTGCACCATTCAGTATTCTGCTGCCGGAAGGGTAAAGAGTGGAGACCGACAGATAGGCATTGAGAGTTGCCATTGTTTGTTCGAGTGCCTTCTCGGGTTCTTTGTCGCGCTTTGCTCCATTCAAAAGATTTCCGCGATAGAAGGAGGCATAAGCGGCAACGTCGGCTGGCATTTTATCCGACGCCAGGGAACGCAGGCTGCTTTCTTTATCCCCGTAACTGGTCAACGAGGACATGAGCACTGCCTTACCGAGAGTAACAAACGGATCGACACCTTGGCTTGTCGAGGCGACGGAAATCTCTTTGCCTAAATCCGTTGCTTTGTTAGTGTTTTTGTTGACGGCGTAAGCAATTACAGCGACCCGAGCTGCTTCCAACCAGAAGTTTCCAGGAATTGAGGCGGTAATTTTTTGTTCAGCTACGATAGGTTCCAACAATTTCTCAGCCTCTTCAGGCTTATCGGTCAACAACAACACGATACCTAAGTCCAGTGCCTCGGGTCTGTCTCCGTAGATGTGAGTTGCGGAAGCGAGAGACACAGACTGCCCTTCTATAAAATCGGGCGTCGTGGTTTTGACAAGCAGGTTAGCTCCTTGCAGAACTGCTGCGGAAATGGGTAAAGATTTACCGTTTTTAAAAACGATTTTCAAAGGTTCGGCAGCGCTCACCCATGAGAGCGGCAAAGAAACCATGGCAAAAACGAGGGGTATAATACGGAATTTTATTGGGTGAAACATCATAGAAACAGATAGTTAGGGAGCCATTTCGACCGCTTTCTTGGCCCGATCGGTGTTTTTGAGCTTTGGATGAGCAGCAAGAGCTCTAAGGGTATTCATTGCCAAGCTGGCATCTTTCAGTTCCAAGGCTGTTTCATAAGCCTGCCAATAAGCTTCCGCTGCCACTTCTGGCACGCTCAGGTTTGCAACGTAAACCCTTTGGAGATAACCATGCGCCTGGCCAAGCAGTTCTCTCTTGGTCTTTTCATCCGACGCTTTTTTTGCCTGTCTTCGAAGGATGTCAGCTAAAATGATGTAGGACTTTCCAGCAAACTCTCCGCGAAACATTTTGTCACCGGTAATTTCAAGCGCGAGTTTTTGGGCTTCATCGTCTCTTTCGAGAGCCGCCAAAGCTTGGAGTTTTCCGAAAGTCGTTTCCTTGTAGCGCGACAGGCCAGCGCCATTGAGGGCTTTGTCAAAAATTTCGAGAGCCTCCTCAGGTTTCTTTCTAGCAAGGGCAATGTTTCCCAGTCCTACCGGGCCGGCATCTGCAAACATACCGTCTCTATACCTATCATTGAGCCGCGAAAACATGGCTTGCGCATCGTCTAGGTTCCCTTGCTTGAGTAAAATTTCGCCGCATTCTGACAACAACGCAGGACTCAGAACGGATGGATCCTTGGCATTTCTGGTGGCGATTCCCAGGAGGTATAAATTCGCGCGATCTGCCCGTTTAAGCAACTGAGCCATCCGGGCTTGGGCGTAGTTGATACGGGCGGTAGTCGTCGCGTTTGCTTGGCCGGTAACGGCTACATTGAGAACTTCAACCAATTCTTTATCCAATGCATCCAAATCGACTTCGGTCGCTTTTTTCCGAGGAACGATAGCCTTCACAAGTTCGTCAATCAGGTATTCCACCTGCTCGGAAGCGGGATTTGCAATATGGGGTTTGAGCGCATTGGCAATGATTTCGCAGGCTTCCTTACTCTTGCCTTCGCGAGCTTTCATTTTAGCGATCTGTGATATGGAGTTCAAGATCAGCGGGCTGTTCGGCTTTTTCTGAACGAACTCCGTGTGGAGCGCTGCGATTCCAGGATAATCCTTGTTACCTGAGAGTATTGTGGTCGCTGATTCCAAAGCGTATTGAACCACGTCGTCAGGATTTTCGGCCCAAACTGCCTTTTTATATGCTTCAAGTGCCTCCTTCTGAAACTTATCAAGCTCCTCCTGCTTATCGGTCTTTTTGTCCTTATATGTATCCGCAAGTAAGCAATACATCGAACCAGCAGCGGCATCCTCGGGATGCTCACTAAGGAAGGCAGATAATACCTTGATAATATTATTCGACTGATCGACATCCTTGTCGTTGAAGTCGATAAATGCCAGTCTGTAAGTCAAATCACCAGCAAAGTCACCTTCGGGAAAACGCGTAAGGTAGGCTGTAATAGAAGCGATTGATTTCTTGTACTCGTTCGACAGGAAATGCGACATCGCCATGTAGTAGAGCGCTTTTTCGATGAGCGGGCTATCCGGGAAATCCTTGAGGAATCTAGTAAAAATAGGCGTGGATTCCTTGAAATTAGCGTCCATAAAATGAGCCACTCCTTGGAAAAAGACATATCGATCAATATTCGTAGATGCAGGGAACTTGGTTTCAAGGCCTTTGTAGAATTTACCGATTTGATCCCATTTTCCCGTTTGGACGAGCAACTCACCTGCGAGCGTGGCAACTTGCTCGATGTTCTCGGCATCTGGATATTTCTTCAGGTATTCATCGCAAAGTTTCATCAACTCGCTGAGATTCTGAACCTTATTCAAGATGATAATTTCCGCGTATGCTGCCGCCTTAGCTTCCCCTGAGGCAGAATACTTATCACGTATGGTGCGGAAGGCCACGAGCGCTTCCTCATACCGATCGAGGTAATAATGAGCACGACCCCGGCGCATCAATATAGCTGCGTCAAAATCCGCTTTTTCCTCGATGGCTGCGAGAGATTTTTCGGCAACTTCAATCGCCGGTTTGAGGTTATCTAACATCTCTACAACGGCTGTAGAGCGTTTTTCAGGCTCCTTAGCCTTTTCTGCCTCCACCCTTTCTTCGAGAAACTTGACGTCATTGCGTAGTGTTTGCAGAGAAGCCTTCTGGACTGACGATATCTGACTACGTGTTGGGACGGTTCGGTAAATCGCAAGCGCTGCATCATAAGACTTAGCTCCCATCAGCGTATCGCCACGCACGATCACTTGGCTGGCATACCATGCGTAGGCATTTCGGATTCCGGACTGATTGTTGAGTCTATCGAGATATTTAATCAAATCTACCAGATTACCGCCTTCTGCGAGCAGTGAGATAACTTCGACTGCGGCAGTGGTTTGCTGCGGGGTGCGGACATCAGAACCTATCAGGCCCTTGAAAACCGTCATCGCCTCATCGCGTTTACTCATTTCGATGTAGAGTTGGCCTAACCATAAACCCGCTTCCGAGCGAAATTTGGGATCCAAGGCCGCTATTTTAAGAGCTTTGATAGCGACTTCATTCTTCTCAGGAGTTTTTTGATCGATTGCCGCGCGCCCCAATCCGAGGAAGCTACGGCTGGCAAATTGTCCTTTTGGAAACCGTTTTAAATACTCTCCAAATCCAGCCTCTGCCTCAGCATTCTTGCCCCCGAGAATATTCGCCAAACCAAGATTGAAATAGAGCAATTCCATGGTATCTGGATCTGCTCCTTTGTTTGGTCCAAGGTGTTTCAGGAGTTCTTCGATCTTCTTTACGACGGTCGGATAATCCTTTGCAGCAAAGGCCGCCTCGGCATCAGTGAAAAGAGCTTTCAATGCGCTACCCGTTATCGGAGCCACGGGTGCTGCTGGTGCTGCTGGTGCCTGCGCTTCTAAGTGCATCACAGGAGCGAGACATAAGACGGCGCATACGAGCACTCTTGTTTTGTCCGATAGTCGAATCATATTTAGGCTTTCAAAGAGATAATTTATAGAAATAAGCTCCCATTCGAATCCCTCGTCAAGACGATTAATGGATAGCGTTAAAAAATCAGCGGATTTGAAAAACCAGATTTTTTGACCTTTCGTCATTTTCCAAAAAAGCACAGTCCCATACCTGATTGTTGTGTGGAAATTCCGCACAACTTTAATCAGCGCACAGAGTTAAAATGCGGGTGTTGTCTGTAATCAAACCGAGTTCACATGACTCAACACGGTCTAATTTTTTGAACTGTCTGATGACCTATATGATCCTCGGGATTGCAGCAGTGGGACAGGCTCAGACTTCGAAGGATACTCCAAAGCTGCTAGATGCCCTTGAACGTTTTCCTCAAGCGGACACCAATGGAGATAATGTGCTCAACACGAAGGAAATTGGCGACGGTATCACCAGCCTCAAAGGCACATCCCGAGCCGTCACATACACCGCTGCGGAAGTCGTAGAATTTCGAAATGATGGCAAATCCGTATCCCTCCGCGAAGCGCAGGCAGAATATCGAAACACGACTCAGATGAGTGCCGATTCACTGTAGTCGTTCACGAATGACTTCAACGCTGAAGCTCTTCGCCTTTCACAACCCTCTCACCTTCACAGCCAAACCCGCGCTTTCCATCTATCCGATTGTCGTTATAATAAAGATCAATTCTCTCCATCTAAAAAATGAAAGCCACAGTCCTATCCCTCCTAATCCTCAGCAGTCTTTCGCAAGCCACACCACCGGTTCTATCTCTGACACAGGTCGCACTGCACAAAATTGACCCTGAAATCAAGCCCGACCACTACGACATCGCCCGCACCGATCTCAATGATGATAGCAAGGAAGACGTGCTCGCGCTGATGAATGGCAAGAGTAGCTATTGCGGCACAGGCGGCGCAACGATGTTCATCCTGAAAGGCACGGCCGACGGCTTTGAATCGGTCGGCTCAATTCGTGTCATCAACGTGCCGATCTATGCTCGCAAGTCGGTGAAAAACGGCCTCCGCGACCTGCTCGTCACCGTCCGCGGCGGCGGAGCGCTTCCAGGACTTGCCGCGCTCTCCTTCGACGGCAAAAAATACCCCGCCTCGCCCAGCGACGTGGGTGCTAAAGTTGAAGACAGCGATGAGCTTCTCTTCGCTGAGCTTACCCCGCCCTTCGATCAAAAGGAAACACTTCAAGGCGTCAGCTTCCAAGTCCTCAGCCCGAATAACCGAAGTGGCAACACCCTCACCGTCACCCCAACTGGCCTAGAAGAAGTTAATACCCCGCTCGAAATGGAT
>CAMCYT010000097.1 GCA_945885485.1 Prosthecobacter debontii | reverse complement strand
CAAGAATCTCACGTCGGATTGCAATTTCATCGCGGAATTCGATGAGGTTTGAGATGACTAATAGATCGATATCGCCTCCTTTTGCGTCATCATTCACCCGTGATCCGAAGAGGTAAATACTCGCCTCAGGATCGCGGTTTCGGATGGTGCTCTCGATGATGGAGAGCTGTTTTGAAGATAATCTCATTGGATAAAGGTTCTGAGATAATGGCTGAATATGGAAGGTTTTTTTTATATGAGTCGTTGAGATTGCGAAGAGGGCGGTGTTTCGGTTGCGCTACGCGCGCGGTGGTTCGGTTGCGGCTTTGCCGCTCGGTGGTTCGGTTTTACGGTAAGACTGAATTACTGAATTACTGAAACACTGAAACACCGAGCCGCTTCGTCGCAACTGAAACACCGAGCCGCTTCGCGGCAACCGAATCAGACGATCATGCCTGCGGCGACGGTTTCGTTGGTGCCGGGGTCGATGAGGATGAAGGAGCCGGTGGAGCGGTTGCGGCGGTAGGAGTCGTGGATGAGAGGGACGGCGGTGCGGAGGGTGATGCGGCCGATGTCGTTCATGGAGAGGGTATCGACGTCTTCGATTTTATGGAGGGTGTTGACATCGACCTGGTATTTAACTTCCTGGATGATGGCTTTGGTTTCCTGGGTGGTGTGGCGGATGATGAGTTTGGCGTGGGCGGGCATGGGCTTGGATGAGAACCAGCAGACCATGGCCTCGATGTCTTGGGAGACGCGCGGTGGGTTGTTAGATTTTACTAGGGTGTCGCCGCGTGAGATGTCGATTTCATCGGTGAGGGTGAGGCAGACGGATTGTGGGGCGAAAGCTTCGGCTTTCTCGCCGTCTGGGGAATGGATCGCTTTGACGCGGGTTTTGAAACCGGATGGAAGGACGGTGACTTCATCGCCAGGTTTGAAGACGCCACCTGCGACGCGTCCGGCGTAGCCGCGGAAGTCGTGCCATTCATCAGACATGGGGCGGATGACCCATTGGACGGGGAAGCGGGCATCGACGTGGTTTTCCTCGCCGCCGACGTAGACATTTTCCAAATGGTAAAGGAAGGTCGGGCCTTCGTACCAATCCATGTTTTTGGATTTATCGACGACGTTATCGCCGTTGAGGGCGGAGATGGGGATGGCGGTGATATCGACGATGTTATCGAGGCGTGAAGCGAACTCGCGGTAGTCGGCGACGATTTGATCGAAGACTTCTTGAGAGTAGTCGACGAGGTCCATTTTGTTGACGGCGACGACGAGGTGTTGGATGCGCAGGAGGTTGGCGATGAAGGAGTGGCGTTTGGTTTGCTCGATGACGCCTTTGCGAGCATCGATGAGGATGATGGCGAGGTTGGCGGTGGAGGCGCCGGTGACCATGTTGCGGGTGTATTGGGTGTGGCCCGGGGTGTCTGCGATGATGAATTTGCGTTTCGGGGTGGCGAAGTAGCGGTAGGCAACGTCGATGGTGATGCCTTGTTCGCGCTCGGCTTTCAGGCCGTCTGTTAGAAGGGCAAGGTTGACGTTTTCATCGCCGCGTTTGCGTGAGGATTCCTCTATGGCTTCGAGCTGATCTTCGAAGATGGATTTTGAATCGTAAAGAAGGCGGCCGATGAGGGTGGATTTGCCGTCATCGACGGAGCCGGCGGTAGTGAAGCGTAATAAGTCCATTTTTTGAAGAGGTAAGAGTTTTCACCGCAGAGGCGCAGAGGTCACAGAGGGTCGCAAAGCAGAATGAGCGGTAGCGAATTTAATATATAAATGAAGTTGTGGATGCTTGGACGGAGCGAAGCGTAGTCAAAGCTTGGTTAGCGGTTCGTTTGATTGACGATTGATGATTGTTGATTTTGGATTTTTGAATGAAGAGGAAGAGTTCTTGGTTGGAAGAGTTCTTGGTTCTTGTTTGAGAAGAGGGAGAGTTTCTTGTTCTTTGTTTCTCGCCCTGATGTGTCGGGGTTGGTTCTTGGTTGGAAGAGGAGTAAGAGTTCTAACCACGAATGAACGCGAATGGTCGCGAATGAAGATTTATTTATTTGCTAATAAGGTCTTCGGCGGCTTTGTAGTGGTTGGTGAGGTTGAGGGCGGTGAGGTGGTGTTGGAGGAAGGTTTGGTCGAGTTCTTGTTGTTCAATGATTCCAGCGATATCTCTGAGGTGGCGTTGGTGTCCGGATTCACGGTAGAATTCTAGTTTGTGAAGGATGACGTATTCAGGAGGTGCGATGGAGATGAGGCACGAATCTGTCTCGATTCTTCTACAGTTATCCAGGGCCCACGGCAAACAAGGGTGATTTCTTGATAGATAAATATCTGCTTTGAATCCGGTGTTGTGATGGATGATATTGAAATGGCCGTGTGCTTCGCGACGTCTTTCGATTTCGATGACATCAGAGGGAGGGAGGTAAAAGTCTTTCTCAGGAAATAAGTTGATGAGTTCTTTGGTCTGGTTGGATTCGAGTAATACGACAAGAACAATGTCTAGCGTGTTACGTGGTTCACCGTAGATCGAGCTGGCTACCGATCCGGTGATCATATAGCGAATCCCTACTTTTTCTAGAGGTGCTACAAAGATGGATATGAAATCAGGGTCTTGCATGGAGCCAGATACGAGCAAGTTCTTTTTCGATTTGTTCAGGTGAAGCTTGAGGGTGGCGTAGTCGAATTCCGATGCGTTTCAGTTCTCTGGCCTGTCGGATGGTCGCAGTGAAAAGTTGTAACTTTTCCTTTAGTGACATGTTTTTCCAGATGGAGGTTTGGGAGGTCATTTTTCAGCGTTTACTTAGAAGTATCCTTCCTTCTTTCTATCTTCCATGGCGGTTTCTGAGCGTTTGTCGTCGGAGCGGGTGCCGCGTTCGGTTTGGCGGGCGGCGGAGACTTCGGCGATGACTTCGTCTAGGTTGGAGGCGGTGGAGCGGACGGCGCCGGTGCAGGTGGCATCGCCAATGGTGCGGAAGCGAACGATTTCTTTGGTTACGGTTTCGTGTTCCTGAGGTTTGAGGAATTCTGTGACACCGAGGAGGGTTCCGTTGCGTTCGAAGATTTCACGCTCGTGAGCGAAGTAGATGGATGGGAGGGGGATTTGTTCGCGTTTGATATACATCCAGATGTCCATTTCGGTGAAGTTGGAGAGTGGGAAGACGCGGAAGTGTTCGCCGGGGTTTTTGCGGCCGTTGAAAAGGTTCCAGAGTTCGGGGCGTTGGTTTTTGGGATCCCATTGACCGAAGTCATCGCGGTGGGAGAAGAAGCGTTCTTTGGCGCGAGCTTTTTCTTCATCGCGACGTCCGCCACCGAGGCAGGCGTCGTATTGATGTTTCTCGATGGTATCGAGGAGGGTGACGGTTTGGAGTTTGTTGCGGGAAGCATTCGGTCCTTTTTCCTCAACGACCCGGCCGGTGTCGATGGATTCTTGGACGTAACCGACAATGAGTTGAGCGCGGAGAAGTTTCACGAATTCATCGCGGTAGATCATCGTTTCCTCGAAGTTGTGGCCGGTATCGACGTGGACGAGAGGAAAGGGAGGGCGAGCGGGCCAGAAAGCTTTTTTCGCGAGCCATGCCATGACGATGGAGTCTTTACCGCCGGAGAAGAGGAGGGCGGGGTTTTGGAACTGGGCGGCGGTTTCACGGAGGATGAAGATCGCCTCGGCTTCGAGTTGGTCCAGTTGGGAGAGGTTGTAATTCATGGGGTGAGGAAGAGTCGAAGGTCTAAAAGTCTGAAGGTCTGAAGGTCTGAAGGTCTGAGCAAGAATCGCTGGTGCGATTAAATGAAGGGAAGGAGCGCGAGTGGACTCGCGCGGTCCATTTGGAGAGTGGGCGGGCGGGGTTTTGGGGGTGATTTTGGGTGAGGTCAAGAAATAATTAGTAAGATGGGTAATTTACTAAGGTATAGGTAGGGTCAACACGCCGTGTTGACCGAAGATTTGAAGGACGGCGACCGAAGATCGCCGCTACGCCGTGTTGACCGAAGAATGGAGGACGGCGACCGAAGATTTGAAGATGATCGTGCTTTGAGATTTTTGATTGCGGTCGACGGCGGCGCGTCGACCCTACCTTGTAATCCTCTCGCGAACGGCCTCTACGAGTTGGATGGCGGCGTCTTCGATGGTGAGTTTTTCGGTGTGGAGGGTGAGGTCGGGATTTTGAGGGGGTTCGAAGGAGTTGTCTTTGCCGGTGAAGTTGGCGATTTCGCCGCGGGCGGCTTTGGCGTAGAGGCCTTTGACGTCGCGTTTTTCGCAGGCTTCGTAGGAGGCTTTGACGAAGACTTCGAAGAGGTTTTGTTCGCCGACGATGCCACGTGCGAGATCGCGGAGTTCACCGCGAGGGGTGATGGCGGAGATGAAGACGATGATGCCGTTTTCGACGAGGACTTTGGTGAGCTCTGCAATACGGCGGATGTTTTCTAGACGGTCTATATCGGTGAAGCCGAGGTTAGAGTTGAGTCCGGCGCGGAGGTTATCGCCATCGAGGATGATGGTGAAGTGGCCTTGTTTGTGGAGGACGCGTTCGGCGGCGTTGGCGATAGTGGATTTCCCGGAACCGGAAAGGCCGCACATCCAGATGGCGAGGCCTTTTTGTTCTAACAGAACTTCCTTATCGTGGCGATTGAGGAAGCGGTGGTGTTCGGGGTGGATGTTGTTCATGGGATGTCGAAAGATTGACGATTGATGATTTTTGATTTTTGAATGAAGAGGAAGAAATAGCCGGAACGTCAGATCAGCATTCAAAAATCGTCAATCATCAATCGTCAATCAAAGGGGAGTGAAGAGTGAAAAATGGAGTGCGGAGGCTTGCTCCGTGTGGTTGGGAGAAGAAGACATGCCGCACGGAGTAAGCTCCGTCAGCCGCGGACGATGGCGAGCCACCGCACTCTTGGGAAGAAAAGCGCGGCGGGACGCCGCTCGCACGGCCTGCTGCGAGACGCAGCAGCTACCCTTTGCCTATGATAAATGCTTCGAAGCCGTGTTTGGCTAGGGCTTCGGCGGGGAGGATGGCGCGGCCGTCGAAGACGAAGGCGGGTTTGAGCATGAGATCGTAGATGCGTGGGAGGTCGAGATCGCGGAACTCGTCCCATTCGGTTAGGGTCGCCAGGGCGTGGGCTTGATTGGCGGCGGCGTAGGGATCGGCGACGATTTCGAGGTTGGTATCGAGGATTTGTTGGGAGACGCCGACTTCTAACAGTTCACGATGCATGGTTTGTTTGCTGACGCGTGGATCGTAAATAGCGACGTGGGCGTTTTCTGTTAGTAGATCCCGGACGATGTGGATAGCGGCGGATTCGCGGGTGTCGTTGGTGTCTTTTTTGAAAGCGAAGCCGAGGATAGCGATGCGTTTACTGGAGACGGTGTTGAACAGGGTGCGGACGATTTTCTCGACGAAGCGGGATTTTTGGTAGTCGTTGATTTCGACGACGGAGCGCCAGTAGGCGGCGACTTGTGAGAGGTTATAGGATTCGCAGAGATAGACGAGGTTAAGAATATCTTTTTGGAAGCAGGAGCCGCCGAAGCCGACGGAGGCTTTGAGGAATTTTGGACCGATGCGTGAGTCGGTTCCGATGGCGCGGGCGACTTCATCGACATCGGCTCCGGTGGCTTCGCAGAGAGCGGAGATAGAGTTGATGGAGGAGATGCGTTGGGCTAGGAATGCGTTAGCGACGAGTTTAGAGAGCTCGGAAGACCAGAGGTTGGTGGTGATGATTTTTTCGCGAGGGACCCAGTTGGCGTAAACGGAGACGAGGGCATCGAGGGCAGCTTGGCCTTCTGGGGTTTGCTCACCACCGATGAGGATGCGGTCGGGGTTTTCCATATCGGAGACGGCAGTGCCTTCGGCGAGGAATTCGGGGTTGGAGAGGACTTGGAAGGTGGCGTTGTTGGTGGAATTCGCTGAGATGATGCGTAGGATCGCGGTGGCAGTTTTGACTGGGATAGTGGATTTTTCGACGATGATTTTATTGCCGTGAGAAACTTCTGCGATGAGGCGTGCAGCGGCTTCGATGTAGCGGAGATCGGCCGCACGGCCGGCGCCAATGCCGTAGGATTTTGTGGGAGTTCCGACGCAGACAAAAATGAGATCGGCTGCGGCGATGGCGGGTTTGAGGTCGGTGGTGAAGTGGAGGTTTTTGCGGCGGCAGGACTCGACGATTTCTTTAAGTCCGGGTTCGTAGACGGGTAGGGTGTCGGAGTTCCAGGCGTCGATGCGGGCTTGGTTCATGTCGCAGACCGTGACTTGGATGTCGGGGCATTTGTTGGCGATCATGGCCATAGTTGGGCCGCCGACGTAGCCGGCGCCGAGGCAGCAGATGGAGGATATTTTCATAAAAATTTCAAATTTCAAATTTCAACTCTCAAGGAAGAGGCTGGGGTGTGGAAAGTTAGCTTTTAGAGTTTCCAGGAATTGCCTGAGAAGGAGATGGGTTTGAGGGGACGCAGAGAGGCGGGGAGCTGGGAAAGGATGCGTAAGAAATCCTCCATTTTCATGGGATGAAGTGGCGGTTGTTGGAGGGGTGGCTTTTGGGAAAAGCTACGTAAAGCCTCACGTTCATTTGGACTGAGCTGTGCCATAAAGTTGTTTCAGTTGTTCAAGTTTTTCAGACTGATTGAAAAGCGATAAGTAGTCGTTGATGAGCTCCCAGTCAACGATTTGGCCTGATTGGCCTGATTGGCCAGCATGGAGAATGAGACGATGGATGTCAGCCCAATCGGACTGAGCTCTTGTGGGGTCGTTACAAGCGGCCTGAACTTTGAGTCCGACAAGGTCTTCGAGATGAACGACGGGTATGAGGCAATCATCAGTAAGTTTGATCCGCTCCGCGCGATTGAGCATCCCTAGAGTCGCACTCCGAAAAGCATGAAGTAGATCGACACGACCTAGTTCTGGATTTTCGGATAAATAATGAGAAACATTTTCCGAGTGAAATTTTCGTTCATAGCCCATCTCGAGCAAAATGGAGTCGGCATGTTCTAGATCCTCAGCAAGCAATATAAAATCTGCATCCAATGTGCTGCGTTGGACTCCACGCATTGCCATAGCAAGACCGCCGATCAGCGCGTAGTTGAGCTTTTCGTTGTCAAACTGACGAACGAGATGTGGCAGTGTTAGGGTGAAATTCAAAGTGAGTGAGAGGATTTTTTAATCACGAAAATCAGGAAATGAAGTATTTTTAGTTTGTGACTGTTTTGTGACGTTAGGGGATGAAGAAGTCGAAAGTCTGAAAGTCTGAAAGTCGAGTGATCTGAATGCTCGATGCATCTAACGCTAGGTAGGGCGCTCTGGCTCAGAGCGCCGCATGAAATGAGAGGTTATTGAAATGATTCATAGATGAGTCAGTTGCGTTTCGCTTTGCGCGGCGTTCTCGGCGAGAGCGCCCTAACTAAGATGCTCGATGATCTTTTAGGGAGTAGAAGAGAAAGAGGGAGTTATAGGTTAGATAGCGTTTGAAGAGGCGGCGGGGTTCCATGGCTAGGCGGTAGAGCCATTCGAGGCCGGCTTTTTGTAGGAGGGAGGGAGCTTGTTTGACTTCTCCTGCGTGGAAGGCGAAGGCGGCGCCGATGCCGAAGTAGACGGCGGGGGGTAGGCGGTGTTTGTTTTTAGCGATCCAATGTTCTTGTTTCGGGCAACCGAGGCTGACCCATACGAGGTTGGCGCGAGAGTCGCGGATGGATTGGATGATGGATTCGGTTTCGTTTTCTGGCCAAGTGGCGAAGGGTGGGGAGTAGGTGCCGGCGAGGATTGTGTTAGGAAATTCTTTAGAGAAACGCTGCTTCAGTAATTCGAGGGTGCTGGGTTTTCCGCCGAGGAGAAAATGACGATAGGGGGAGTTAGGGTTGTTGGTGGCCTCGATGGTTTTGAGCATCAGGGTGGGTCCGTAGACGCGCTCTGTTAGTTTTTTTTCGAGTGGTAGTTGGGCGTTGAGAGACCAGATTAGCGGCATGCCGTCTGGGGTGATGAGATCAAATTTTTGGATAGCTTCGGAAAATTCCGAATCGTGGCGAGAGAGTGCTGCGACGTGAGTGTTAGCAGCTGCGACAGCGTATGGGCGATCTACAGCGGATGCCTTTTCCAAGATCCATGCGATCGCGCCAGTGTAGTCGGTGACGGCGATGGGGAGGCCGATGACGGATTTAAATTTCAAACTTTAAAGGTAAGATGAAGCGATTAGGAAGGTCACATTTTTGTTTAGGTGATCGTGCCCAAGCGTTTTGGTCACGGTCAACTCGGCGAGTTGACCCTACCTTTTTTTACTCTCGAGAGACATTAACTGAGTGACCGTGGAGTTTTAAGAGCGCGTGTTGGCGGGCGGTGTCTAGGTCTGAGGCGACCATTTCTGCGCACATTTCTTCGACGGTGATTTCTGGGGTCCAGCCGAGTTTTTGTTTGGCTTTAGTGGGATCACCGAGGAGGGTTTCGACTTCTGCGGGGCGGAAGTAACGAGGGTCGACGCGGACGATGATGTCGCCGACTTTAGCGGAGGGGGCTTTTTTAGGATCGGTGATGGTGGAGATGGTTGCGATTTCATCGACGCCGGAGCCGGAGAAGGCGAGTTGGATGCCGGCCTCTCGGGCGGACATGATGACGAACTCTCTAACAGAAATTTGTTTACCGGTGGCGATTACAAAGTCGTCGGGTTGATCTTGTTGGAGCATCATCCATTGCATGCGGACGTAATCTTTGGCGTGACCCCAATCGCGGAGGGCATCCATATTTCCGAGGAATAAGCATTTATCGAGTCCTTGGGCGATGTTGGCGATGGCGCGGGTAATTTTTCGGGTGACGAAGGTCTCGCCCCGGCGTGGGGACTCGTGATTGAAGAGGATACCGTTGCAAGCATACATGCCGTAGGCTTCACGATAGTTTACGGTGATCCAGTATGCATACATTTTTGCTACCCCGTATGGAGAACGCGGGTGAAAGGGGGTGG
>CAMCYT010000096.1 GCA_945885485.1 Prosthecobacter debontii | reverse complement strand
ACCTTCACCACCGATATAGGCGATGACTTCGAAACCGTTGGTGAGGCGAACTTTGGCAACTTTACGAAGCGCGGAGTTCGGTTTCTTTGGAGTCCGGGTCATAACCTGGAGGCAAACGCCACGGCGTTGCGGGCAGTTTACGAGAGCAGGCGATTTCGACTTCTCGACTGGAACGTGGCGTCCTTTGCGAACGAGCTGATTAATGGTCGGCATGATTTCCTTCGTGTTTCTGGATTTGTCTTTAAAAAGAGTTGTTGGGACAAACCGGCACGAAGACGGGGTTTTAATAACCCGTAATCGCTTTTTTCCGGAGCTGCACCCGATAATTTCCCTGTATTGTGGCTGATTTGCGGCTTTTTTTGCGCCGGTCAGCCTCGCTGTGGGGGGCGGGACTTTATTCATCTGAATCAATCTGACAAGACCTTTTTAAGTTTTTTTCTGAAAAAAATCACGAATGGCGAGTTTGGCCTCATTGACATCTTAGAAGTCTTTATTTTTCGGGGACTTTTAAAAGAAAACGGCGGGTCGGAGGTAACGGAGGAAACCGAGAAGAGGTGGGTTGCTAGGATTTTATTTACCAATGACGATCCTACTTCGCTACCACCGTCGCCAAGGCTATGGTGGTCAAGAAATCTACGAAGGGCATTCTTCGCTTCCTTCGTCTTTTCTATGGATCGCCATTTGTAGCTTCCGGCACGTAAGCGAAGAGTGGTGGCAGGGGGCGGATTTGAACCGCCGACCAAAGGCTTATGAGTCCTCTGCTCTACCACTGAGCTACACTGCCATATTTCGTGTTTCCGCCATAGGCGGGGGCGAAGGGAATGCATCAAGCCGCCGGATTTGTCAAACGGAAGATCGAGGAAAGTTGAATTTAGCCTTCGCCGGGGGGCGACATGACAATGACGCGTTCGACACCGTTTTTTGAAAACTCATCCCAGTAGCGTTTTTCCCAAGAGACCGTTCGAGCGCGGCGCTCTTCTTCTGTGAGTGCTTCCCATGCTGCAAGTCCGATGGATTTGACCAAATCCCGATCCGCCATACGGATCGTCATCTCATCCCAAAAACTCTCGTTGCGAAATTCCTCATAGCATTCGTGGTAAAACATTTTTTCCTCGATCTCTTTTTTGACCCGGAAACGTTTGGTTTCTTCATCGAACTCAATCAATGCAGCCAAGCCGTTTTGAGCAGCCTTGCCGAGCACCTTGCTTTCGAAGTCCTCGTATTCGGAAATTTTTTGATCGGCCGATGGCTTTTGATTCCACGACGCCACACTTACCGCCAGGCTGAGCATTTCAACCAAGGTCGCTAGTTCTTGTTCGGTAAATCTGATGTGCATCTGAGCGAAGAAAAGCAGAGAATCCTAACAATGGAAACCTCCAACTTTATTTCACCGCCGCATACTTATCCACCAAGCGCTGCCAGTAGTCATTCCAGTATTCATCATAGTAATCCAGACCGGCGATCTTGATGTGTTCTAGTTCCTCCACTACAGGCGCTTTACTGGGATCGTATGTTGCGAGGTGATCTTTCCCTGCGCGCTCCCGAGGTGAAACGAAACGCCATTCGTTATCGCCGAGAACTTCTTCAAGAAACTTCGAGAAGCTGGGGTCGTATTCTTTAATTTGTGGGCGAGTGTGAATGTGATTGTGATCATGATCCATCGTCCGATTCGTATCATACCAGCATTGCACGCCTTCGGCAAAATACTCCCCTTTATTTTTCGAAGCGTAACAATCCTTTTTACCACCGAACATAATCAATACCTTATCTTTACCTGTCACTTTAACGCCAGAATTACACGCCTCGCCGTTCACGAGTATATCTCCTCCATCTAAACATTTTTTCAAAAGCTCTGGTGACTGAGCAGGAAAGGCTTTCAGCAATGCATCTAACAGAAGAACAGGTTTATTCCCTTCTACGCGTTGAAAACGCTGCGCGGCACGTCCATCGTTCCATAAACCTTTTTCCATGGATGCTTTATAGGTTTCTTCCCACTTTTTCTTCAGTTCTTCATCAAAACCCGCGCCATGAATCACATGGCCGAACTCATGGATAAGGATGCTTTCGATCTGCATTCCCCCCTCATATTCCATCACGTCTTCTTGAGCGAACAGCACGATGTAGCGTTCATCGATCTTATCGAGAAAGCCACGTTGACGCCAGTTGTAGAAATCCAATTCCTTGCCGACTTTATCAGACTTGAATTGCGGAACGTCAGAAGTCAGCTCTTTATGACCCACCAAGATGCATAGCACTTTCTTATCACGGATTCGTTGCGCGATCGCGGGCTTGATATCCGTCATCATCTTATCAAAGAGATACGCTGCTTCAAGATGAGTAACGTCAGGGACATGCTCAGAAGTTGCGATAAGGATATCCTGCACATAAGTGCCTTTTTTATAAAATTTCGGGTCGAGCTTATACTCGATGCATTGTTGCTCAGTCAGTGGTTTGACCTCGAAAGCCGATGCTAGGCTGAGAGTAGCGAGAACAAGAATCGTGGTTCGAGATAGTTTTCCGAGTAGATGAAAATTCATGAGTCGAAACCAAGCAGCACATGCCGCGCCATGCAAGCTGCTTTGTATTTCTTATTGGCTCTATTGGAGAACTCCATTGGCTGATGGATTGCCGATTGATGATTGTTGATTTTGGATGTTTGATTTATTCAAGTAGCTGCCGCGTCCCGCGGCAGGCCGTGCAAGCGGCGTCCCGCCGCTTTGTCCTCCTCACTACCCTGCCTCATTGACTTTCACGGCAGTGCGTGGTTGATGACGGGAGTGAAAGACGAGCACACGGCGAAGGAGGCTGGGTTCGAGTGGTATTGCGAGAACCCCATCACTCTCATCCGCGAGGATTGGCAAAATGCACTGCAAAAGGAAACATGGGGAACACAAGCCTAACGCGGCTGCACCTCAATGGCTGCATCATGTTACAAAACGTGGACGGCCTCAAGGGTCTTACCAATTTGCAAGAGCTCTACCTGAACAATTGTAATTCTTTACAGAGCGTGGACAGCCTCAAGATCCTCATCTCTCTGACATATCTCGACCTCGACGGCTGCAACAAAATCTCCGATGCCGATCTACGTGAACTAGTCGCAGCACTTCCAAAAACCAACATTGCTTTCCCTGACGGCAGGACGACACCGCCTAAGTAACACGGACATATCCTCCCCCTTCCCTTCTCTCTGGACACTTCGCCTTGTGGTTGTGTAGATTTTCATGTTCATTAAATTTAAAACCATGATCTGGGATCTATTCCAACAACAGCAAATCAACAGTGCCGAGCGCACCGCAAGCGACACCAAGTCCAAAACGGACCGCCATGCGAACGATATCGAAAATCTCCAGTAGCACGTCGAACGACTCTCGCGTGCCTGTCAGGCGATGTGGGAGATTCTAAAAAATCGTTCCGCGTTCACTGAAACGGAACTTGAAACGAAAATTTTGTAAATCGATGCGCGAGATGGGCGGATCGACGGGAAAATCAACACTCAACCCATTAGTTGTCCGTCCTGCGGCAGAGCCACAAGCTAGCGCCGAGATAGTTGCGTGATGTGCGGCGCACCGACGAGACGGAAGCATCAGTTTGAGGCTTGAAAGCAAGCCCACAGGAGCTTGTGAAAATTTTCACAAGCTCAGTTTGCCCTTATCGGAAAAGCATGTCAGGCTAACCGCATGAGTAAACAAGCACCTCCGCGTAAAGTCATCATCATCGGGGGCGGCTTTGCTGGGCTCGAGTGCGCGCGCAAGCTCGCCAATGACAAACGCTTCGAAGTGATCCTACTGGATCGCACCAATCATCACCTTTTCCAGCCGCTACTTTATCAGGTGGCCACCGCATCCCTTGCCGCTCCGGACATCGCGCGCTCGATCCGCCAAATCCTTCACGACGCGAAAAACGTAACGGTGCTAATGGATGAGGTCGTTTCGATTTCTCCCGAAGAAAAATGCCTGACTGGAAAATCTGGTGAGGTGTTTCAGTTCGATTACCTCGTGCTCGCCGCGGGTGCTAAAACCGGATATTTCGGAAACGATCAGTGGGAAGAATACTCACTTGGCCTGAAATCCTTGGCCGATGCGCAAAACATCCGCCGCAAAATTTTATCCAATCTTGAACGCGCCGAGCTGACCAAAGACAAAGCCGAGCGGAAACGCCTCATGACCATTGCCATCGTCGGCGGTGGCCCGACTGGGGTTGAGCTCGCCGGTGCGTGCGTGGATCTGATTCACCGCTCGTTGAAATCGAATTTTCGAAGAATCGATACCAGCAAACTCCGCGTGATTCTGATCGAAAACTCCCCCACCATTCTCGAGCATTTCGCGCCGCATCAATCTGTTTACGCCAAGCAGCGACTCACCGACCTCGGGGTCGAGATCCGCAATCAAACCCGCGTGACTGATGTTCAAAAAGGCAAACTGCTTTTCCAAGACGGCACATTTCTTGAAGCGGAGGCAATTGTATGGGCAGCGGGCATTGCTGCGAATCCACTTACGAAAGATCTCGGCGTGGAGATGGATCGCGGTGGCCGCGTCACACCGAACCTTGATCTCTCCATCCCCGGCCATCCGGATATTTTTGTAGCTGGCGATCTAACAAACATGCGGGATCGTGATGAAAAATTTGTGCCCGGCGTCGCGCCAGCCGCCACGCAGATGGGTGCGCATATCGCAAAAGTCATCAAAGAAGAACTCCGCCTCGAAGACACCCGCTTCGCAGATAGCAAACATTCCCTGCGACCTAAATTCCGCTACACCGACAAAGGCATGATGGCGATCATTGGAAAAAACGCCGCCGTGATGAAAGCTGGAAAGTTCACTCTGAATGGCTTCTTCGCATGGATCGCGTGGTTACTCATTCACATCCTATTCCTCATCGGCTTCCGCAACAAACTCTCCGTCCTCCTCGGCTGGGCTTATGCTTATATAGTGAATAACCCGGAGGCGCGGATCATTGTTTATCCATCGGCAGCGCAGCCAGGGAAATAGTGAATAGTGAAGGGTGTAATTCACAAGGAGCGGCTGCATTCTGCTGCCGAATTCAGACAAGAAGCCTCCATGAAGTCATTGATTGTTAGATGCATTCCATTTGTACTATGTTCACTTAACCAATGAAACACAAAATCAAATGGGTATTAATTCTCGCCTTCGTACTGGCAGTTGGCTTTGTGATATTGAAAATCACCGTTCCATTCTCGTATGCGCAAGCTGATTTAAACCCTCCTGCACTAGCGTTCGTGACGGAACTTCAAAATGACGGCGCGATTGATCCGAAGGAATGTGCCACGCGTTACCTCTTCTTTCGTACGGATTACCACACTGAAACACCTGAACGGATCAAGATCCGGATGAAAACGGTTTCAGAGAACGAAGTCAGGGTCACACTCTATGATCCGAGTTGCCGTGACGATAGCATCCACTCGTCCATTGATCGAATCTACCTCCAACGAAAAGACGGCAAGAAATGGATTCCGGTTCGGCATGAATGCGCACACACTGGACGAGGAAAATTTGGTTGGACCACTGAGCCAACGTCGTAATTATCATATAAACATGAGTTTTTCGAATCCAACTTCATTACTTTTGATCGGGAAGCATTCCGCAAATTACTGATCGGTTGCCCCGTTTTTTGAAGCACATCGTTTTTAAAGTTACAAAGAAAAATCTCAGTATACATCGACAAGCCTGACTCATGATTCACCTCCACAGGATTGCCGATGCAAAAAAAAGATGCGATATCGCGGATTCCGTATTTATTACCTTTGATGAATCGATGGATGAGTGGATACAAAGGCTCGCTGGTGGCCGACGCGTTGGCAATGCCGGTGCATTGGTATTATGACCGCGAAGCACTAAGGCGGGATTATGGCACCGTGGATCATTTTATAGCACCACGAAATCCCCACCCTGGAAGCATTTTATGGAGGTCCAGCTATGTGCCGCCGAACGAACGGGGTAATATATTACGCGAGCAGGCACACTATTGGGGCCAGCGGGAAATTCACTATCATCAGTTTTTAAAAGCTGGAGAAAACACGCTTAACTACCGACTGGCGGTGGAGCTTTTTGACTCAGTGAAACAAATCCGCGGCTATGACGCGGACGCGTGGTTAGAGCGCTACATTGCCCGAATGTTAGAGCCAGGGTGGCACCGCGATACCTATGTGGAGGAATATCATCGCGCCTTTTTCACTCGCTACGCCCAAGGCAACCCGCCCCGGAAATGTGGCATCAGTGACGAGCACATCGGCGGCCTTGCCACGGTCCCGGCCCTTTGCGCCGCCTTGGAAGGCACAACCCGAGAGGAATTGCGAGCCATCGTCAAACAACATGTCGGCCTCACTCACGCTCACGCGAATGTCCTGCGGGCAGCTGATGTCCTTGTCCGGTTGTTGTGGGCGCTTGCGGAGGGAGAACCTCTGCGGGATGCGATGCGGCGCGAAGCAGGCGATTGGATTTCCGGAAATAAGGCGGAATCTTGGTGCGATCAACCAGACGAACACGTCATCGGTCAACGTTTCAGCCCAGCCTGCTACATTGCCGAGGCAATGCCTGCCGCACTCTATCTGGCGTGGAAATATCATGACGATTTCACCGCGGGCATCATCGCTAACGCCATGGTCGGCGGGGATAACTGCCACCGTGCCGCAGTCGTCGGTAGTTTACTAGGTGCGGCTAGTGGCGTGATCCCTGAAAAATTCGCGAACCCACCTGCATAAGACTAACATTTTACTGGGGCGGACTGCCCTTGACGATGAATTGACGGCCTGCCGCATCACACCAGAGACGGTAAAAGTTCACGACATTTTCGCTCATTCCAGCGACGGGAAGCTTGAGAAAACCCTGCCGCTGGGCAGCCTCGAAAAGCAAGCGCTGCTTCTGCGTCAGGCGGTAGCCAACTCGGCGCTTACCGATCCTGGCCTTTGTCGGCTTGCCGCGGCTAGACTGGTTGGCTCATCAGAAAAAATGGGATCTGCACCGTCAGCAAGGGAAATGAGAAATAAGACGAACAGCGGAAAACAGCGGGTGATTTTCTAGCACCTCTTAGCTGACTTAGACGAAACCTCGCAGATACGACTCACAGCTCGGATTCGCACTTGCGCAGGGTCGTTTATCAACGAGCTTACGCCATGATTTGTCCACCCTCTCGCATCGCGACACTCGGTCATTTGGATAAGTTCCTACCCATCGTCGGACTCTATGCTCGCGACAGAAATCATGTGAAGCCTGGCCACTCGTCAGTTTCCCGGCTTTCCCCAGCGATCCGCCACCGTTTGATCACCGAAGAGGAAGTTGTGGCGGCTGTTTTGCAATTTCATCCGTTTGGGCGTGTGGAGAAATTTATCCAAGAGGTCTATTGGCGGCGATACTGGAAATCGTGGTTAGCACTGCGTCCCGAAGTCTGGATTGATTATCTCAAGTCTCTAACGGATATGGTGGAAGATCCGGCTATCCGGCGCATTGAAGATTCACGATCCGGAAACGCGGTAATCGATCATTTCGCCAACGAGTTGGTGACTACTGGCTATCTCCACAATCACGCGCGCATGTGGTTCGCGGCCTGGTGGGTTCATGAGGCACGCCTGCCATGGCAGGCTGGCGCGGCATTCTTTTACCGGCATCTGCTCGATGGCGATCCTGCCTCAAACACTCTATCATGGCGTTGGGTGGCGGGTTTACAGACTCCCGGAAAAACCTATCTTGCCCGCCGCAGCAACCTTGAGAAATACATGGCACCTGAGCTTCTTGATTCTTTATCAAACGGTCTTGGTGAGTTTGAAAAACCGCAGGCACTTCAGCCAGACCTGATTTTCAAGCCACCAATCACCCGTCCCGATTGGCCGCTTGAAATATTGGATCTATCAAAAACTACTGGGCTTTGGATTCATGAAGAGGATCTTTCGGTGGAAAATTCTGTCCTCGCGTCACATTCATTCTCGGCAGTCCTCGTGACAGCCGATGCTGAGAGCTGGGAGCATCATCGATTCCCAGTCGCTAAAAAACAATGGCTCTCCGATGCCCTACAGGATGCCACCACGCGTGCCGAGCGGCATTGGAAAGTCCCGACAATCCTAGAAAATCTCTCGCCTCACGCTGACGCGCTTCTGCGCTGGGCAAAATCAAACAACCTCCAACAAGTGGCAGCCCTGCGTCCGGAAGTAGGCCCCTTGAACGACTCTCTGACGGCCCTGCGCGCCACTCTTTCCCAGGCCGGCATTTGCCTGATTCTCATCGACCGTCCCGAGGATCTAAAAATTCGGCATTTCGCCACCGGCGGCTTTTTTCAATTCTGGGAACGCCTGCGTAAGTCGCTCGTCATAGTCTCGACCGTCAGTGCAGCAACCGCACCACAGCAACTTTGGATGGATCTGCCTCGATGATCGCATTGATTTCTTTGCGCTTCTGCGCAGCGACTTTGAATTCGTAGGCCCCGAGGTCTGGGGCGTCTGGATCGAAATGCTAGGAATTTGCTTTTTCACCTAGCACGGAGAATAGACTGGGGAGCTGGCCTGGGAAGGGGAAAAGGGGGTTGACCACGGGGTTCGACTTTCTCGCGGCGGACTCGCTCTTTTTCTTTTGTTAGGTTGACGAGCTTCTTTTGAAACTCGCCTGCCCCTGCGGATTGGTGGAACAGGGCTACGGAAAGAAGCTGGTTCGTGTCTGCGGCCCCCCCTGACTTCGGACGCATTATGTCGTCTACGATGTCCATGGCTTCCTGCATCACGGGGTCACTGAGCAAGGCGAGTAGCCTGCCTCGTTTCACTGCGTCGTTGGTGAATCTGGTTTCTGGTGTTTCGTTGGTGCCCATAAATTAAATGAATGAATGCTAGGAATTTGATTTTCCACCTAGCGCGGAGAATACACTGGAGAGACGGTCTGGGAAGGGGAAAAGGGGGGTGAAATTAGAGATGCATAAATTTTCTTGACGAATCAAATCCTGATAAATAATAAGGTATTGCTTACAAAGCACTCAATTATATACCAATGAAAACAAACATCACAGCACTAGCCATCGCCGCAACTGCGGTATTCG
>CAMCYT010000095.1 GCA_945885485.1 Prosthecobacter debontii | reverse complement strand
AGCTGTCGGCCCATACGCCAGGACGGTGCGATTCATCAACACCACCTGATCGCAAAACTCCGGAACACTTCCCAAGTTATGAGTCGAAACCAAAATGATACAGCCCGCCTTTTTCAATTCCTGCAACAAACCGATAATTGCCTGCTCCGTGCTGACATCGACGCCTGTGAACGGCTCATCTAACAAAATCACTTTTCCTTCTTGCGCCAATGCCCGCGCCAAGAAAACGCGCTTTTTTTGTCCTCCACTGAGTTCACCAATCTGTCTATCCCGATATTCCCACATCGAAACCCGTTTCAAACTCGCCTCCACCATCTGGCGATCGATGGCACGCGAGATACGCATGAAATTCATCGCACCATACCGACCCATCATCACCACATCCCAGACACTGACCGGAAACTGCCAATCGACCTCTTCCGATTGCGGCACATAGGCCACCAAGCGCTGCTTAAGAATTTCCTTCACCGGCAGCCCGTTGATCGCAATCGATCCAGCAGTCGGCTTCAGGAAACCCATGATGCTTTTGAACAGGGTCGATTTTCCACTCCCGTTCACGCCCACCAACGCACAGATCGTCCCGCCTTCGAGTGCGAAATTCGCATCGCGCAACGCTTGATAACCGTTGGTATAAGCCACGGAAACACCCTGCACCAAAAGCCTTGGTGCGCTGGCGACTTTTTCTGGTTGCTCAGGATCACTCATTTGGTTTCCAAAAATCCTTTCACGATGGTTTCGGCGTTATGTTCTAACAATTTCAGATAAGTCGGTGCTGGACCATCTGCAGCGGTCAGGGAATCCACATACAACACCCCGCCGTATCGCGCACCGGTTTCGGTCGCCACTTGCTTGGCAGGTTTCGGACTGATCGTGCTCTCGGAAAACAATACGGGGATGTTGTTTTGCCGAACTTGATCAATCACATGACTCACCTGCTGCGGGGTTCCCTGCGTATCAGCATTGATTGGCCAGAGATACAATTGCCTCAATCCATAATCCCGACACAAATACGAAAACGCCCCTTCCGAGGTCACCAACCAGCGTTTCTCCTCGGAAATGGTCGCGAGCTTTTTTCTAACAGGTTCATCTAATGCATCGATCTTTGCGGTATAGGTCGCTGCGTTCATGTTGTACGTTTCTGCATTTTCCGGATCTACTTTCACCAAAGCGCGACGGATGTTCTCCACATAGATCTTCGCATTCGCAGGTGACATCCATGCATGAGGATTCGGTTTTCCCGTGTATGGGCCTTCCGTGATTCCCATAGGCTCGATTCCTTCGGTCAGCACGGCGGACGATACGTTCTCCACCTTTTCGAAAAATTTCTCGAACCACAGCTCAAGATTCATTCCGTTCCACAGAACGAGATCCGCTTCTTGGACTTTCACGATGTCTTTCGGAGTCGGTTCATATCCATGTACCTCGCTGCCGGGCTTGGTGATCGATTCCACGATCGCCGCATCGCCCGCTACTTCACGCGCCATATCGGCAATAATCGTGAAACTTGTGATCACTCGAATTTTACCAGTCTGATCTACCTTATTGCGCTCACCGCAACCAGTTAGAACCCAGCCAAAAAGCCCAGCACAGAACATCACCAAGCCCATCTTCGCCAATCCACCTCCTGTCTTCACGTTTGCTTGTCTCTTCATTTCTTGTGCCGTTATTTAGAATCAATGTAAATTATTAGTCTAGGCTAATTTTTGAATATTACTCCAATTTACCAACCACTTAACCATCTAAAATCATCTTTTTTTGATACTCCTTGTGATGATAGATAACTTGTCATGCAACCGGCGATAAACTAGCAAACTGAATTCGAGCATTCCCACCGCAGGTGAATGCTATCTGACGTTGCAAAAAGAAAATCTTAACCTCTCTGCTAATTTCCGATCTTCTTAATCGGTGCCATGAGTGGAGCGACTGAAGCTCCATCCATAGGAATTCTCAGCATCCTTCGGCAGGAAGGACAAACAATACCGAACCCATCGTGATCTTGGGGAATGCGAAACACAAAGCGGCAATCTGGGCACACGTATGCTCCCCAGCGCCTAGGTTTTTCGTTTGCTGATTCAGTTTCTGACACGGCTTGAACTTGGATGAAAGACAGGTGGCATTGCAAGCCTAGGGTTATGAACAGGGATCGACATTAGAACAGGAGTGCGGGAGCTTGCTCCGTGCGGGCGGTCTTTAATCCAACTGTTCACTTTTCCCCCACCGCGCGGAGCAAGCTCCGCTCAACCCAATGGCGGAGGCAAGCCTCCGCACTCCGGTTCTATTCAACAAAAATCCTACCTGCTTTTCTTCTCAAGCGCTTTCCACCCGGCAAATTCACACTAGCGGGCTTCTCCACGTCGAGCAGTTCTACGCAGCGTTCCAGTAGCCGCCAATCCAGATTCTCGACCTGTAGTTTTTTTAGATAATCCGCAATCACGGCTCTGGATAAAACCCCAGGCAAATCCTTCATCGCACCCGTGTGCAAGCGACCTTGTGGATCGGTCGCAGAGGCAGCGGAAACACCCCAATCCAACAACTCACGCCATTCACTATCAATTTCTGCTGCGCGGATGAGGTTCGGCGTGATGTCGCGATTGGCGATTTCATCGAGCAATGGGATCGCTTCATTTCTTAAACGATTCCGCACCACATCGTTCACCGCGTTCGTCGCGTCTTCGCGCCAGCTCAACTTGCGCTGTTGCATCCATTCAACCAATTCAACTTTACGGACTCCTAACAACGGACGCACCACCGTTATTTCCTTGCCGTCCATTTTCAGTTCAGAAATTTCACGCATGCCTCGGTATCCTAGAGAACCACGCAGCAGATTCCAGAGAATCGTTTCCGCCTGATCATCTGCATGATGTGCCAGCAACAGCAAACGACTGCGTTGTTCTTTTCCACACTTTGCGAAAAACGCATGTCGCGCATTTCTACCAGCTGTCTCGAGAGACTCGCCTGAGACTTGCATTATCGACACCAGATCCACTATTTCGCTCATGACTTCATAGCCCAAGCGCTTGCCTATCTGCCTGACAAACTTCGCATCGCGCGCCGACTCCGCACCTCTGAGTCCATGATTCAAATGACAGACCACTACTTTTTGAAATCCTTCTTCCTTGAGTAAATGCAACAACGCAGTCGAATCCAAACCTCCGGAAACTCCGACCATCAGTTTCTTTTGCCGCGAAGCATGCTCAAGCCACGGGATATTCACGACTGCAAGGGTTCTCCATTTTCAAACACCATTCGCTTCCCACTAATCGGATGCGTGAAACTCAATTTCCACGCTTCCAATTGCATCGGTGAATCACCCACTTCCAGAGTCTGCTTGTTGCTCATTTGTTTATTCGGCAAATAACAAGGATCGCCGACCACAGGAAACCCAAGTTCCCAAAGATGCACGCGGATCTGATTGGTTCTACCACTTCCCAGCTTCGCTTCCAGCCATGCGGTGCCATCCGCGCAGCGTTCTTTGACAACGAATTCCGTGCGAGCGTCCAAGCCATCTTCTTCATCCACGCTACGTCCGCCGGGTCCTTCGACTTCTTTAGAAATAGCAAACTCACAAACTTTCTCATTCCACTCAGGGCTGCCTTGCACTTTCACGCGATAGATTTTCTCTATCGTTCCATCGAGAAACTGACGTTGCAGCAACCGACAACAATGCCGTGTTCTCGCAAACAACACCAAGCCTCGGGTATTCGCATCTAAGCGATGCACAGAGCGCAGAAACTTCGGTGCGTAAACCTCATTCATCAAATACTGCAGGGTGTTACGATGATATCTACCGCTTGCATGCATCGGCAACGGCGCGGGTTTTTCAACCAAGACCAGAGCCTCGTCATCCCAGATAATTCGAATCCCAGTGGCGACCGCAGGCTCCACGGCTGGTGGAAACATCTGCAAAATTCTCTCACCCGCACGAACCACATGATCCGCAACACGCACCTTTCCACCATAACTCACAAAACGTCCTTCTGCGCATCTTTGTTCCCAATCTTCGCGTGAAATCTGCGGAAACTGCTCCACCAATAAATCGATCAGCAGCCACCTATCATACTTCGCCGCAACGTTTACCGGCCTGCGATTTTCCAGTGGAATCGATCCCGGTAACATGCGGCAGACTTCATCTAGTTTTGTCTGTGCATCGACGATGCGCTCGGCCATTTTTTCTGGCTCTGCTTTGAAACAATGCGGACAACTTACGCCTCCGACATAACGCACGTCTTCTTGATCCTGCGCATCGAGTGGAGCGAGGCATGCGTAACAAATCGCAGAATCCGTCTCCTGCAACGCCGGATCCACTCCAACCCTCTGATCGAATACAAAACATTCCCCGTCGTAGTGATCGCCACCGCATTCCTCAAAGTATTTCAAAATCCCTCCATCGAGTTGATAGATGTTTTTGAAACCTTCCATCTCCATAAATGGACCTGCCTTCTCGCAGCGAATCCCGCCCGTGCAGAACATGACAATGGTTTCATCTTTCATCTCCTGTGGTAGCTCTTTAACTGCGTTAGGAAATTCGCGGAACGTGCGGATATCTGGCACGACTGCACCTGTGAATGTTCCGAGCTTCACCTCATAATCATTGCGTGTATCGAGCAGCGTAATTTTCCTACCTTCATCCAACCAGCGCTTCAGTTCTTTGGCAGAAAGCTTCGATGATGTGCGCTTTCCAGGAGCAACTCCCTCAACCCCAAAAGAAATGATCTCCTTCTTGATCCGCACCAACATGCGGCGGAACGGTTGATCATCACTCACACTGACTTTCCCCACAAAATCCTCCAACCCCGGAAGCTGCCGCAGCCTTCCCATCAATCGATCAATCCCCTTCTCCGAGCCTGCGACGAAAAGATTCACTCCCTCCACGCTCAACAAAATCGTCCCTTTGAGCCCAGCATCTTTGCACAAAGCCAACAACTCCTCCCGAAGCTCTTTCAGCCCCGAAAGATCCACAAAGCGATACGCCGCCAAATTTGTTACCTTTTCTCCTGTCATACCGAGACCCGAAATCTGCCAACCGTGGCGGCGGTTTGCAACCGCCCAGCCAAAAAAATTTAGCCCTACTTATAATGATAACGCATTTGCACAAATGTAATGCCGTGTTCGAACTGTTTGTAAACGATGCGATGTTCATCAGTAATACGGCGTGACCAGTAACCGCTTAGGTTGTGTTTGAGTGATTCAGGCTTTCCGATCCCATCATGTGGAGATCGCTGGATTTCTTGGATCAAGAGATGGATTCTTTTGAGAACTTTCTGATCTGTCTTTTGCCAGTATTGATAATCCTCCCAAGCCTGCGCTGTGAAAGTGATGTTCATTGAGTCAGGTCGATTTTTTTCACAACTGTATTCCCTTGTTCAGCAGCTTCGATCGAAGCGATGAGACGCTTCGCGTTTGCCGGGCTACGCAACAGATAGGCAGTTTCCTCCAATGCCTCGTAATCCTCCAAAGAAATCATGACAACCGCTTGATCACGATTCCGGGTAATGATCACCGGATCCCGGTCGATGCAAACCCGATCCATGGTCGATGCTAAATTCTCTCTGGCCGCCGTGTAGGTAATCGCATTCATATGGACAGGATAACGTCCATATATATCCAAAAGTCAAATGGTTTGTTTGAGATCCGCTCTCTTCCTTGAAGTTTAGAATTTAAAATTTAGAGTTTCCACCATGCTGCTCCAAGAACTCGTTCAAATCGCGTCGGTGAATCCCGATCATGCCTCTCCAGAACAGGCGGATCTTGCAGGAGAACAGCGGATAGCGGATTTCCTGAAAATCTGGCTCGAAAACATCGGAGCAGAAGTCACTCTGGAAGAGATCGAGCCCGGAAGACCCAACCTGATAGCCCGATTTATACCACTTGATGGTCGTCCTCGTATCTTGCTTGGACCTCACCTTGATACGGTAGGTATTGACAACATGACCATTCCACCATTCTCGGGCGAAATCCGTGATGGCAAAATCTGGGGCCGTGGCACTTCAGACACCAAAGGCCCGATGGCAGCGATGCTGATGGGTTTGAAAAACAACAAGGAAATCCTCAAAGACCTTCCGGTGGCTGTCGATTTCGTGGCATTCATGGGAGAAGAAGCCTCACAGCATGGCTCCAAACATTTCGCCAAACATCACGCAGCAGAATATGCATTCGCCATTGTGGGTGAGCCGACATCGATGCAGGTTGTGCGCATCACCAAAGGTTCAGTTTGGGCAACCCTGACAGCGAGTGGTATTTCTGTGCATTCCTCCCAACCTGAAAAGGGTGACAACGCAATCCTTAAACTCTCGCGTGCTCTTTTAGATCTTCAGGAAACCCTCGCACCAAAACTTGCTGCATACACCGATGAAATCCTCGGTCACTCAACCATGAACATCGGAGTGATCTACGGAGGATTGGCGGCAAACATCGTCCCTAACCTCGCTACTGCGCAGATCGACATCCGCCAAACTCCATCGCTCTACTGCGCGGGTGGTGCGCTTCAACTTCTGAGAGAGACGATTGCAGAGCTGAGACTTCCGTTAGATATTATCTACGCCCATGAGAATCCCCCTATGGAAACGGATGCAGAAAATCCTTACATCCAGAAACTTCTCGCCACCTCGCCAAGCACTGAACTCGCTGGCGCACCATGGTTTTCCGATGCGGCTCATCTTTCTGCTGCGGGACTTCCATCGATTTGTATCGGGCCCGGATCGATCGCTCAGGCGCATACCAAAGATGAGTATATTGAGATCGATAGGCTGTTAGAGGGTGAAGCTTTCTTTACGGATTTTATTCGGAGGTTGAGGTAGAGTATAGGTCTTATACGACCTATCATGAAAAAGCCGAAGTGGACATCGGCTCTCCAACAAAAAACCCCGGTCACCTTGCGATGAACCGGGGTTGGTTTGAGTGTTGTTAGAATTAAGCGGAGACCACGTCTTCTTCGTCTTCGAAGATTTCTGGCGCTTCGACGATTGGCTCTGGCTCTTCGACAGTGAACTCGAACTCCGAATCACGATGGTGATGGAAGCCGGTGCCCGCTGGGATGAGGTGACCCATGATGACGTTTTCTTTGAATCCAGTGAGGTAATCGATACGGCCAAGGGTCGCTGCTTCGGTAAGAACACGGGTGGTGTCTTGGAAGGAAGCTGCGGAGATGAACGAATCGGTTTCCAAAGAGGCTTTGGTGATACCAAGTAGAACTGGCTCGCCTTCGGCAGGTTTACCACCGTTGGCAACGATCTCGGCGTTGACCTTTTTGAAGGTGGTGCGCTCGACTTGATCACCCCAGAGGAATTGATCGGCATCGCCCGGATCGGTGATTTTCACCTTACGGAGCATCTGACGAACGATAACCTCGATGTGCTTGTCGTTGATTTCCACGCCTTGGACGCGGTAAACCGATTGGACTTCGTTCACAAGGTGTTCTTGGAGTTCGGTTGCGCCGCAAGCTTCGAGAAGATCTTCCGGAGAAACTGGGCCTTCGGTGATTTGATCGCCGCGTTTCACTTTGTCACCTTCAGTCACGATGATGTGTTTGCCCATCGGTACGAGGTGATCGACTTGTTCGCCGGTGGTTGGATCGGTAACGATGACCTTTTTCTTGCCGCGGACGTTTCCACCGAATGAAACGTCTCCTTCGATTTTAGCGATGACACATGACTCTTTCGGTTTACGAGCTTCGAAGAGCTCAGCAACGCGTGGGAGACCACCGGTGATGTCTTTGGTGCGGGCCACTTTACGTGGAGTTTTTGCAAGCTGAGTTCCGCCAGTAACAACTTCGCCTTCTTTAACAGAAAGGTGAGCGCCAACAGGAATGGAGTAGCTGATGATAACTTCGCCGGTTTTCGGATTGGTGATGCAAACCTGAGGATGGAGATCCTCTTTGTGCTCGGTAACCATGGTTCCTTTTTTGCCGGTTTCTTTATCAACTTCAGCAGCAACGGTGATGCCGAGGATCATGTCGCGGAATTCAACTTTACCGGCTTTCTCTGTGAGAATCGGCACGTTATATGGATCCCATGTTACGATCGTATCGCCTTTTTTCGCATCTTCACCGTCTTTGACGGAAATGATGGAACCGATGATAATGCTGTGGCTTTCGAGTTCTAGGCCGCCTTTATCGCGGATCGAAACCGAACCGTTTTTATTGAGCGCAACCCAGTTACCATCCGAGTCTTGCACGACGCGGAGGTCTTTATAGACGAGGCGTCCAGCATTTTTGGTTTTAATGATAGGTTGTTTGAAGGTTGCAGCAGCAACACCACCAACGTGGAAAGTACGCATCGTGAGCTGTGTTCCTGGCTCACCGATTGACTGCGCAGCGATGATGCCGACAGCTTCACCGATCTTAACTGGATGGCCAGTCGCGAGGTTGAGACCGTAGCAGTTTGCACAGCAACCGCGATCAGCTTCACAAGTGAGAACCGAACGGATTTTGAGTTTCTCGTGACCGATTTTCTCAAGCGCGTTGGCTTGGGACTCAGTGATGACGTCGTCGACTTTGACAATGATATCACCCGTGATCGGATCTTTGATTTGTTCGCAAGAAACGCGTCCGTAGATACGAGTGGAAAGTGAAGCGACTTCTTCATCACCGTCGTAGATAGCCTCGACTACAATACCGTTGGCTGTGTGGCAATCCTGTTGGAAAACGATCACGTCTTGGGCGACGTCGACGAGCTTCCGAGTCATGTATCCGGAGTCCGCAGTTTTCAGAGCGGTATCGGAGAGACCTTTACGGGCACCGTGAGTGGAGATGAAATATTCAAGCACCGAGAGACCTTCGCGGAAGTTAGAAATAATCGGGCGTTCGATAATTTCGCCGGATGGTTTGGCCATAAGACCGCGCATACCACCGAGCTGTTTGATCTGGGATTTGTTACCCCGCGCACCGGAATCTACCATCATGAATAGAGGCGATGCCTTTTTCTTGCCTTCGTTATACTCGATCTTGCGATAGAGCGCGTTGGCGATGTTGTCGGTGGCCTGGGTCCAGATGTCCACGACCTTCTGGTAGCGCTCACCGTTGGTAATGACACCGTTGCGGTATTGCTTGGAGACCTT
>CAMCYT010000094.1 GCA_945885485.1 Prosthecobacter debontii | reverse complement strand
GACCGCATCATCGCGTTGGCGGCGATGGGGGTTGCACCCGAGAAAATCGTCGCTCTGACCTTCACTCGCAAGGCCGCAGGTGAATTTGCCGATGCGATCCTAAAAAAACTCGCCAAGGCCGCCAGTGATGAGAAAAGCGGCCGCGAGCTGTCCGAGCGGATTGCTGCGGAAAACGTCGATTTCACCGAGCTCTTGGAAACTTTGGTGAAAAGCCTGCCGAAGCTGACCCTAGGGACAATGGATAAGTTTTTCGCGCGGATTGTGAAAAGTTTTCAATACGAGCTCGGCATCACCGGCGGGAAGTTCGAGCTGCTCGAGGGCGAGGTCGCGATCACCGCCCAGGATGAGTTGATGGAAAACCTCTTGGACGGCGGATTGGATACGGCATTTGAGGAGGAGTTTGTGGAAATTTTCCGCCGCGCCACCGCCGGCAAAGAGGGCTCGTTGGTGCTGGAGGACTTGAGGAAATTCATCGCCAACTGGCACTCGATCTACAGCTCAGACAACGATCTCAAATGGGGACCCGCCACGCTTTCGCCCCAAGCAATAGAGGATTGGGAAAAACAGAAAACCGGATTGATCAAATCAATCCGCCGCGATTGGCCGAATGTGGTGACAACGGATAAGCGCCAAAACGGAGCCTTCGAAAGCATGATGAACTCTTTCGAACAACACACCATCGGCAGTGGCTCGTTTGAAAAGGCGACGAGCCTTTTGAAAAACACCCTGGAAGCAGTCAGTGATTCAGAGGGCGCGATCGAAGTTTCATTTTACAAACCCCTGAACATCACCGGAGTCGGCGCGCAGAATTTACGGAAACTCATCGCTCTGGCCGCGCATTGTGAGTTCGCAGCCGCGCTTTCCCGCACTCGCGGAATCCATCAGGTCATTCGCTCTTACGATGTGCTGATGGAACGCGAGCTCCGCAGCAGAGGTCGGCTGGGTTTTGACGATGTGAAACGTCTAATGGGCGCCTGGATCAAAAACGAAGATGCCCGGCTCCGGCGTGAAGCGATCGACTACAGGCTCGACGCCACTTATCAACATTGGTTGTTAGATGAATTTCAAGACACTAGCAAAGACGAATGGAACGGCTTGGAACCATGGATCGATGAGGCACTCACCGATCAGGAAGCGAGTGTGTTTGTGGTCGGCGATAAAAAGCAGGCGATCTATGCGTGGCGCGGCGGCGAGGTCGGGTTGTTTGACAAACTCATCGAAACCTATCGTGGGGAAAAGGATGATCCGCTGGCTTTACAAATCGATACCATGGCGGAGTCATGGCGATCCTGCCCCGAGGTGCTTGGCTTGGTGAATCAGGTTTGTGGCAGCGCAACAACCATTAGCGAGCTTTTCGGAGTTGCGACAGCAGCAAGCTGGAACAGTGGCTGGGAAAAACATGTTTCTGCCAAATCTTTGACCACACCGGAAAAAGCCGGACATGCACGAGTTGAGATCGTGGATGAAGAGGAGCTCAAGAAACGGGTCGTTGCTCAGCTCCGTCATCTCGGGATCGGCAACAAAGAGCTTTCATGCGGGATATTGGTCTCCAAAAACGATGAGGTTCGCGAATGGGCGGATGCACTGCGTGAAGAAGGATTTCAGGTCGTGGAAGAAGGCGTGCGTGAACCGGGGCGCGATCATCCGGTCGGCGTGATGATCTGGCAGTTGCTGCGTTGGTTGGCGGATCCATCGGATACGTTTGCGAAACAAGTCGTCGTCATGTCGCCGCTCGGTGAGATTTTCACGCGTCGTTACGGCAAAGATTTCCAAGTCACCTGGGACGCGCTGGGAACAAGGTTCTCCGAGATCGGTTTTTGCGAAACGATTCGCGAATTGTTAGAACCCGTTTCCGAAACATGGGAAGCGTTTGGGAAACGCCGGTTCGAAGATATTTTACAATCGCTCAAAGCCCTCGATGACCAAGGCATGGTGCTGGTGAAAGACGCGGCGGAGTGGATTGGCCGGATGAAAATTTCACAAAGTCCGGGCGTCGCGGCGATCCAGGTGATGACCATCCATAAATCCAAAGGCCTCGGTTTCGATGTCGTGATTCTTCCGAATGTGAGCGACGACAAGATTCCATCGTTCACCCATTACAACACGGTGAAAGCCGCGGACTGGGTCTCGAATGCGCCGCCGGCATGGGTGAGAAAACTCATCCCTGAACTGCGACAAGCCGAGGACACATGGGTGAAACAACAAACCTACGAGGCGTTCTGTAAATTCTACGTCGCGCTCACCCGCGCGAAACGCGGCTTGTATGTTTATTTGGAACCGCCATCGAAATCCTCAGAACCTGATAAACCGAGTTTGGGAAATTGGTTGCGCTCCAGCTTGAGCATGGGACGCGAAGTGGGCGATTTTTTTGAAATCGGTTGTGATCGTTGGCATACCGCCATCAAGCCACGCGTCGTCGAAAAGCCACCATCCATCCCAAGTATTTCCGCCGCGACCCCGAAACGTGCGCGCACCACGCCGAGCAGCGGGAAAAAAGTGGTGATCACCGGAACCGGCAACGCCTCCGCTCGCCGCAAAGGAATCACGATACATCGCGCTTTCGAAAAAGTCGGCTGGCTCGATGATGCGGAGTTGTTAGAATTTTCCCCGGAGATTTCCGATGCGATGACCGACGTGTTGGCCGTCCCTGAAATACGAGCCCTGCTTTCGCGCAACGGCAAATCCATCCGCCTCTACCGCGAACAACGCATCGAGGCCGTGCTCAACGACAAATGGATGAGCGGCGTGATGGACAGACTCCACGTCCATGCCGATGAAGTACTTGTCGAAATCATCGATTTCAAAACCGACCGCATCGTCAACGCTGCCGAGCTGAAAGAACGCTACGCCACCCAAATGGAATCCTACCGCGCTGCGGTCAGTCGCATTTATCCGAATTCAGAAATTCGAAGCGTAATGGTATCGACGGTTTTGAAGCAGGTCGTGAGGTAGCCTGGAAATTGCAGCTGGGGATTCCAGCCCCATGCCGTTCTTGGAATCGGGGTGAAACGGAGATGGAGGTCTGAGCGTCCCCCGCAATAACTGGACATGAAAAATCAACTTCCTGAAGTTAGGGGAACTATAAGCGCTCTAAAGGCCTGATTATTCTTCCTCTGTTCCGCCAAGGGTCACGTTGATGTTGTATTTATTTTGAAGGTGAGCGTGAGCTTTGCTTGCTTGTTCAGCCTTGGGGTAGCGCTTACAGGTTAGCTGGAAAGTGCGGATCGCTTTTTCTTTTTCGTTAGCCTCTTCGTAGGTGAAGCCGATTTGGAGAGTGGCCTCGGCGGCAGCTTTATCAACGACCTTGATTTGGTTATATAGCAGGATGGCCTCGTCGTGTTCTTTGAGACGGCGGTGGCAGCTTGCCATGCTGAAGTTATTTTCTGGAAAACGATCAACTTGGCGGTAAGTCGCGATGGCTTTTTTCCAATCGGAAAGCTTTTCGTAACATGACGCGATGGACCAGAGGTAGTCGCCAGCATGATCGCCATCGATCTCGATCAGCTTGCGGTAAACCTCCATGGCTTCTCTGATTTTTCCTTCCTCCAGATCCATGCCAGCGATGCTTTTCAGTCCCGCGACCTGATCCTTGAACTCGCTATAGATGCGCCGTGCCTCGGGGCGTTTGTCACGGGACTTATACCATTCAGCCATTTTCGCTAGTAATCCGTCGTCACGGCCAAAGCGTTCGCCGATCTCTGTATAGATTTTCCAGATCTCGGAGGGGCGGCCGAGCGTGCCGTTGAGTCCGACTGCTCGGTAAAGCAAATCTCTCTCAATATTAGGGCGGCGGGCGGACTCGACGCGGAGTTCGTTGAGGAGCTGGTCACCTAGATTAAGAGCAGCGGTGCGGGTTTCTGGTTTTCCGAGAAGGTGACCCACTGTCTTCGCCGACATATCATAGACTGCATCGAAAAGCGCGTCGCCTTCGTGGGTGGTCGCGAGTGCCTTTTTTCCTGCGCCGAAATTTTGTGCAAAAAAGTGGATCTGCGCGAGTTCGCGGCTGGCATCTGCGCAGGCGGCCTTTGATTTCTCGTTGCGCTCCACCGTGTAAGTCAGATCGTTAAGGATGGAGAGCTGTTCTACTTCGTCTTTCTGAAGGCGGGCGTAATGGAGGAGGTCGAGGCGAGAGCGGATCGCGATCTCGTGGGTTGGGTATTCTTTGATCAGAAATCGGAAGGCTTTTTGCGCGTCATTGACCTCGCCCATCGTGCGGTATGCATCGGCGATGCAGTAAGCGGCGATCGTGGCTTCTTCAGAATCCGGCCAGTAGTCGATGACAGATTGGAAGCCATCACGCAGCGCGGTTTTGGGCTTCTTGAGATGCATCATGGAATGGCTCCACATGAGTTGCGCGTATGGGGCTCCGGGACTTTTCTCGTAGAGGGTGATAAATTTTTCGAACTCAGCGAGGGCGGTTTTGAAATCGCCGTCGGTGTAATGCTTCTCGGCGATCCGTATTTGGTAGCGCTCGACTTCCTTCATTTTCTCAAAGGTCGCGACGGGGATTCGCTCCAACGGAGAAAGTTCCGCCAGCGCACTACCCATGAGTAGAAGCAGGCAAAGGGCTAAGAGGTTTTGGAAGCGAAAGGTCATGACGCGGATCGTAAGCGGGATGCTGCATCGGGCTTATTTTTTACCACTGAGGCGCAGCAGGAGAATGAGAACACATAGGTGGAAATCAAATTGTCTGATACCTGAAAATTTTTCTCTGTGCATCTGTGGTCGAATTCCTTCATTTTAGGTATGTCATTCTTTGGTGTTTTCGAGCCATTTGTTATATTCGGAATGAGCGTAGTGGATGATGTTCACGCCGAGCTGGTAGCTGGACTCCCAGATTTCTTGTGGGACTCCCGAGTGGCCGTCGGCCCAGGCGTCGCCGATATCCCCAGGATGATAATAAACGACGAGCCGTCCGTCCACTACCCAACCGAGTGCGTTAGAACGGCCGTGGGGCGCAACGATGGGCAACCGCGGCAGAGCGTAGGGAATGCGGTGGATGGGGTGATCGAGGTAAACTTGGATTGGCTCCACGGTAGGCAGGACTTTATTCATCATCCCGACGAATTGCCCCTCCCAACCGGAGCTACCGCCGTTGTCGCCAAAGAGCATGCCGTGGTGTTCCAATAGGTAAGTGCGCAGGATATTAATTTCAGAGTTGCTGAGCTGGATGCCCTGTTGACCTGTCATGTAAAGCATGGGCGGACTCTTGCGCGCGGGAAATGCGTTGAGGCGAGTAATCTCCATGGGCTCTGGCCGGTCACTAACTTTTTGACCAAGGCGGACACCATACTCGGTAAGGAGGTTTAGATCGGAGCCGCGTGCCATGTCCTGATCCCAATCTCCACCATCGTATTTCAGTCGTATGAAACGAACCTTGCCGCGAGCAGTGCCGGTGGAGTAGCCCGCGGCATCGCCTTTTCCTTGCCCGATCTTGTAGAGATGCTCAGTGACCTCGAGCACATTTAGCTTCACATCATCGATGGGCGGCGGGTTAAAAAGCACGCTGCTGTAAGGATTGATCACAAACTTTTTCTTGATCACCCGCTGAATCTTGACGACCTGCCGGAGCTGCTTCTGCTCTCCGCCGCCAAGCGGAGCCTCATAGACCGAGCAACCGGTGAGGCGCGTGAGCACCATCGATATAAGGCCGAAGAGGAGGGTGTAGGTGAGGAGGGTGAAAGCCGATTGGCGCAGGCGCGGATTTTCCCTGCCGAAATACCATGCCGCAAGCCTGCGTGGATCCCAGGTTCGGGTTTGTCCCTTGGTCCCGGCCATGCGTTTCGTCTCGCGGTCGATCCACCAGACAGCCCAGGCGAGGCCGATGAAGAAGGCTCCGAACGCACCCGCCCCAGAGAGCGAAGCGGAAAGGTCATAGGCGGAAAAGACGAGTGGGAGATGCGCGAAGAACTGCCAGGCAGGGATGTAGGAAATGCTAAGGATGGCACGGCCGGCGACTTTGGAGCGTTTCCTGAAACGTAGAATCCACCAAACGCAGATCGGGGCGGCGGAGAAGAAAGCTAAAGCATGGAACCACGGCGGTAAGCGGAACCATACCTGCGCATCCAGCCAAACGAAGCACCAGAGCACAGCGAAAATCCCGGTGAGCGCATCCGGCTTGCGGACGCGATCCCGGAACGCTTCCCAGGGCCGGCGGATATCCATCATTCGAGATCTTTGAGGAAGTCTTCTCCTTTATTTTCGAGCGGGTTGGTGTTCGGTGGCGCGGAGAGTTCCTCGCCGACACCGAGTTTGGAAAGGGGATCGGGTACCGGCTCGGCGGCGGGTTTTTCTGGAACCGATTCAGGCGCTTTCTCAGGTATCTTACTTTCCGCGATGGGAGCCGGAGCCTTCTTTTCATCGTCGCCGGCGAAGTAGGGGATCGCAGTGAAGAGCAGGATGCCTCCCACGACGATGGCGGTGGAGATGACGAGCGAGCGGAACAGATTGCTCGCCGCTACGACTCCGAGCATTTCCTGCGGCCCCTTTCCTTTCAGCTCCCGGAGGAAGGACTGGATCTCCTGGACGGTGGCGTGGGAATTCTGCCTAAGCTCGCGGAGGTCGGCCTTGGTGCTAGCCATGGCGGTGCGGGTTTCATCGGATTTGCTTTTCATTTTTGGGCGGGTTGTTCCTCGGGTTCGAGGATGTGAATCAGGTCGCCGCCGGCTTCACTAACTGCGGCGATCACAGGCTCGAAGACTGCGGCCTTGGCTTCGCGGTCTACTTTTAAAAATACGTGACGCTGTCCGGCGGGGGCGTCACCGAGCACAGCTGAGAGTTTTGCGGCGTGCTCCTCGGGGGATATTTCCTTGCCGTCGAGATAGGTCTTGGAGCCGGTGTCGATGGCGACGCTGGCGCGCGCGGCGGGAGCCATCTCGACCTTATCGAGCCGCGCGGGCTGCCACTGGATGTGGCTGTCATCCTGCGCGCGGGCGAGGATGACGAAGAAGATCAGCAACAGGAAAGCGATGTCGCCCATCGCGAAGGATGGGACCGAGGCCTTGAGTTTTTTGCGCGGGAGTTTCATTTGATCTGGATGGTTTTCTCGCTCTCCACCTCAAGGGTGAGGATCCCGCCCGCGCTATCGATGGCGCGAGAGACGCGGATCCAAGCGGGGTAAGGGGTGTCGGGCGCGCTTTTTACCACGACGATCCTGTCCTGTTCGCGGGTCTTTGTTTTCAGCTCGGCGGCGATTCGGCGGGTGAACTCCGGGAGTTGCAGCGGGCTGCCGTTCAGGATGATGCTGGAGGCTGTGATCGAGACTTCGAGATTCTTGCTTTGTTGGCGTTCCTCGGATTTCTCCTCGGCCTTCGGCAATACCTGAGACATACCCGTTTCCGGCTGGACCGCGGCGCAGACGAGGAAAAAGATGATCAGCGTGAACGCGATGTCGGAACTCGCGCATTCGGGTGGATCGACCAGCATTTTTCCGCGCTTCAGTTTCATGATTTCTCTTTGTCGAGTGTCAGGCGGAGGGTGACGACCTCGATCAGCGCCGCCGCCGAGGATTCCACCTGGAGGATGAAGTCGTTGATAATGCCGGTGAAATAATTGAACGCCATGTAGGCGGGGATGCCGACGATCAGGCCGAAGGCAGTGGTGAGCAAGGCAACGCGTATTCCCGAAGCGGCGGCTTGCACGATATTTTGCTGGCCGATGTTCGCCTCGATGTCACCGAAGGCGACGATCATTCCTTGCACGGTGCCGAGGAAACCGAGCATGGGCGCGACCGAGGCTATGGTGGCGAGGAGAGGTAGGTGCCGTTCCAGCGCGGCGACGATGTTCACGCCGTAATTTTCCATGCTCTTGATGACCTGCTGCTCAATTTGCGCGGGGTCGTAGTTGAGCCGCCGCAGGACGAGGTATTTCCGCAACCCGTTGGAAAGGATGGCTGGCACCGGGCCGCGGGCGGCATCGCAGAGTTCCAGCGACTCCTCTACCTTGTCTTCTGAGAGCAGCGCGATGACTTTTTCCCGCAGAGCGGCGGCGTCCGTTTCCAGCATGAGGAGGCTGCGGTAGCGCTCCATGATCACGGCGATGCCAAGGATCATCAGCGCCAGAATGGGCCACATGAAAACGCCGCCATCGATCATGAGTTTGAGCGCACCGCTGTCGAGGAATCCGGCGGCGAGGGTGGGTGGTAGAGTGATGTTCATTCGTTAAGGTTAGCTTCGCGTTCAAACTGAGCGAGTAGTTCTGGGAGTGCAAGTCGGCCGCGGGAGTATTTCGCAGCATCGGATTCTGGAAAGTCCCAGCGGCAACGGTTGTAGCGGCGGAAGGCTTCGGGAATGTCCTTGCCTGACCTGTAGCTTTCGCCAGCCCAGAAGAGGGCTTGAGCAGTGAGTTCATGCTCGGGGTAGCTTTTTACAAAATCATCAAAGGCGAGTCCTGCTTTTGCGTAGCTTTCCAATTTAAAATAGCACTGGCCGATCCGGAATGCCATCTTGGGAGCCCACTCGTGGTTAGGAAAACGTTCAATGAATTTCGTGCCGACTGAGGCAGCTACCGCATACTCTTCTTTGGTGTAAAAATGCTCGTTGATACGAAGCATGACATTGGCGATGAGCGGGCTTTTCGGGTAAGTGGCGGCGAGAGTCACGTAAGCTTCAAGCGCTTCATCAAGTTCGCCTGCCTCTTCGTAGCACTGGCCGAGCTTGTATTGCGCGTCAGGAGCGAGATGGTGCTCGGGGTGGTTGGTGACGATGGTTCTGTAGGCGGCGATCGCCTCGTCCCAAGTCTTCATTTCCTGCGCGAACTGACCGAGTAGGTAAGCGACGCGCGGCGCGTATTTCGGATCAGGATAATCCTCCTGTAACTGACGTAGAACCCGTTTTCCGGCTGCGAGGTCTTTGGCTGCTGCTTCCTCGTCCTTGAGGGCACGATGGCCTTTGAAGAGTTCGAACTGACTCTCTGCGATGTGGAATTGCGTTTGAATTGCGAGCTCTTCGTTTTTAAAAATCTTACTGAAAGCCGTCATCTCTCCATCAGTTCCTAACGCGACTGGGACCTTTCGCTCGATGATGGTTAGGCCGTCTAGAGTTTGTTCAACGTTGTCCAAATAACCC